>NZ_JBFAPH010000054.1:0-24118 GCF_040675635.1 Streptomyces sp. NPDC049577 | reverse complement strand
CCGGCGGCCACGACCGCCTCCAGCAGCACGGTCAGCCCGTGCACGTTCTCGCGGTAGTACAGCAGGGGCCGTCGGCGACGAGGACGCCGCCGGTGCGGGAGATGTCCCCCGCGAGCCCGGGAGGGCAGGGGCCGAAGAGCCACGCCGCCCGCCCCGGCCCCGTGATCGCCACCGGGCCGTGGCGGTACTCCATCGCGGGGTACGCCTCCGTCCACGCCCCGGCCGCCTCGCGCATCTTCAGCGCCGCCTCCAGCGCGAGCCCGTACGCCCAGCCGCGGCCCAGGAACGTCCACTGCTCGGCCTCCAGCAGCCCGGAGGGCAGGGGCTCGGCCAGGGCGGTCTCCGCCTGGGCCGCCGCCTCGGCGACCGCTCGGTGGCCGTCCGGGAGGGTCGCGCGGAGGAGGGCCAGGGCCGTCGTCGCGAAGCGGGTCTGGACCACGGACTCCTCGTCCGCCCAGTCCAGCACCGTCACCGCATCCGCCGCGTCCGTCACCGGCGTCGCCGGATCGGCGGTGAGCGCGACGGTCCGCGTCCGGCCGCGCAGCGCGGACAGCAGGTCCAGGACCTCCGTCGTCGTCCCCGAACGCGTGATCGCGACCACCCGGTCGTAGGCGCCCTCCGTGCGTCCCGCCGGGAACTCGGACGACGCGAAGGCGTCCGTCACGCCCTGGCCGGCGGCCTCCCGCAGCGCCGCGTACGCCTGCGCCATGAACCAGGACGTGCCGCAGCCCGTGACGGCCACCCGCTCGCCGGGTACCGGGAGCGAGGTCGTGTGCGCGGGCGCGACCGCGGCGGCGCGGCGCCAGCAGTCGGGCTGAGTGGCCAGCTCGAGAGCGGTGCGGGAAGAGGACGGCTGCATGCGCGGGGCTCCTTGCGAGAGGCGGCAAGTGGTCGTCGTGCTCGATCGGACCGTGCATAGCAGTCGCGCGCATGACAGGGGAAGGGCGATACCGAAGCGAGACCCCCGAGGCGTAGACCGTAAGGTGGCGCGCGGGGGAGACTCGCGGTCTCCACCGGACACCAGTGCGTAAGACGCATTTGCGACGAATGTGTGACGATCAACCACGAGGCGGGAAGCAGTAGTGCAGCGGCGGCGGTTCTTGGGTCTGACGGCGGCGGGCGCCGCCACTGCGGCGTTGGCACCCGCGCTGACAGCGTGCGGCAGCGGCGGCCCCGGCGGTGACAAGCGGCTGAAGGTCGTCGCGGCGGACTACGGCGACAACGCTGCCAACAGCTCCAAGAAGTACTGGGAGGCCCTGGCCCGCGACTTCGAGTCCAAGAACAGCGGGATCAAGGTCGACGTCGAGGTGCTGAGCTGGACCGAGGTCGACAAGCACGTCGCCGACCTGGTCCAGGCGGGCAAGGCCCCGGACATCGCGCAGATCGGCGCGTACGCCGACTTCGCGGCGGCCGGCAAGCTCTACTCGGCCGACCAGATGCTGTCCATACCCACCCAGGCCGACATGATCACCTCGATCGCCAAGGCGGGCGAGGTGCACCGGATCCAGTACGGCCTGCCGTTCGTCGCCAGCACCCGGCTGCTCTTCTACAACAAGACCCTCTTCGCCAAGGCCGGCATCGCCAGGGCCCCGCAGAGCTGGGACGAGATCCAGGCCGCGGCCGTCAAGCTGCAGAAGGCCGGTGTGAAGATCCCCTACGGTCTGCCGCTCGGCCCGGAGGAGGCGCCGGCCGAGACGATGCTGTGGATGCTGAGCGCCGGCGGCGGTTACACCGACAAGAACGGCGCCTACACCATCGACCGCGACGAGAACATCCGCGCCTTCGAATGGCTGCGCGACGAGCTCGTCGGCAAGGGCCTGACCGGCCCCGGCGACCCCGCCCGCACCAACCGGCAGGAAGTCTTCGACGCCTTCTGCCGCGGCGAGGTCGGCATGCTCAACGGCCACCCGACGCTGATGCAGCTGGCCGCCAAGTCCAAGGGCGTGTCCTTCGAGATGGCCCCGCTGCCGGGCGCCAAGGGCCTGTCCAAGTCCACCATGGGCGTCGCCGACTGGATCATGGCCTTCAAGCAGAACGGTCACCGCGAGGAGTGCGGCAAGTTCCTCGACTTCGTCTACGCGAAGAAGAACGTCCTGGCCTTCACCGGCCAGTACGACCTGCTGCCCGTGACGACCTCGGCGTCCCAGGCCATGCACGAGGACCCCGCGCACAAGAACCTCCAGCAGTTCCTGGAGCAGCTGGAGAACGCCGAGTTCTATCCGGCGGACAAGACCTCCTGGGCGAAGGTCAGCAAGGCCCTCAAGGAGCAGATCGGCGCCACCGTGAAGAAGGGCGGCGACCCGGCCTCCGTCCTGGGCGAGATCCAGCGCGACGCCAACGCGACGGAGAACGCGGGACAGGCGCAGGCGGGCACGCCGGCGAGTTAGGTTGGGCGTGTGAGCGAGGAGCTGTCGGAGCGGGACGTGGCCGTGCTCGCCCTGGAACGGGCCTCCTGGCCCGGGCCCGGGGCCAAGGAGCGCGCGGTGCGCGAGCGGCTCGGCATCACCCCGACCCGCTACTACCAGCTCCTCAACGCCCTTCTCGACGACCCCCGCGCCCTCGCCCACGACCCCGTCACGGTCAACCGGCTGCGGCGGCTGCGGGAGGCGCGCCGCGCGAGCCGCTGACGGCCGGTAGGGTCGGGCCCATGGGCAGCCTCCCCCTTCCGGAACCCGTGACCGCCGTCGGCCGCGAGGGCCTCGCCGCACTGCTCGCCCGGCCCGAACGCGCCGTCGTCGCCCTCGACTTCGACGGTACCCTCGCCGAGATCGTCTCCGATCCCGAGCGGGCCCGCGCCCACCCCGGCGCCGTACCGGCCCTCGCCCGGCTCGCGCCGCGGCTGGCCTCCGTCGCCGTCGTCACCGGCCGCCCGGCCGGGGCCGCCGTGCGCCACGGCGGCTTCGCCGGGGTCGCCGGGCTGGAACACCTCGTCGTCCTCGGGCACTACGGCGCCGAACGCTGGGACGCCGTCACCGGCACCGTCAGCGCCCCCGCCCCGCACCCGGGCGTCGCCGCCGTCCGGGCCGAGCTGCCCGGCGTCCTCGACCGGTCCGGCAACTGGCAGGGCACCTGGGTCGAGGACAAGGGCCGCGCCGTCGCCGTCCACACCCGCCGCGCCGCCGACCCCCAGGCCGCCTTCGGCGCCCTGCGCGACCCGCTCACGGCGCTCGCCCAGCGGCACGGCCTCATCGTCGAGCCCGGCCGCTTCGTCCTGGAGCTGCGCCCGCCCGGCATGGACAAGGGCGTCGCCCTCGCCGACTACGTGCGCGAGGTCGACGCCGGGGCCGTCCTCTACGCCGGCGACGACCTCGGCGACCTCGCCGCCTTCGCGGCGGTCGAGAAGCTGCGCACCGAGGGCGTGCCCGGCGTCCTGGTGTGCAGCGGCAGCGCCGAGGTCACCGTGCTCGCCGAGCGCGCGGACCTCGTCGTCGACGGCCCGTCCGGTGTCGCCGGCCTCCTGACCGGGCTGGCGGACCGTCTCGCCTGACGGCCACCCGTCTGCCCGGCTGCCCGGCTGCCCGGCTGCCCGATTGCCCGTCTGCCCGGCTATCCGTCGTCGGCGTCGCTCGTCTCGCGGGGCGTGCCCGTCGCCTGGATGCCGAGCACGGACAGGGCCGTCGTCCAGTCCCGCGCGATGGCCTGCTGCGCCTTGGCCAGCTGCGTCTTGCCGGCGCAGATCGCGGCCTTCAGCTTGTTCTCGACGACGTCCTTCGGATTGTTCGGCCCGGCCCCCGGCTTGTGCCCCGGGGACGGCGGCTGCACCCACAGATTGCGCGGATCGTTCGGGTCGCCGCCGAGCTGCAGGCTGATGAGATGGTCGTACTCCGCGTCCCGCAGGTTGCCCTTGTAGCCGTAGGAGGCGGCGTTGGCGGTCTTCTCGCGGCTGGTGATGTTCGTGGACGGCCGGATGTCGGAGGTGTATCCGCTGCAGCAGATGGTGGACTTGATGGTGTCCTGCGTGACCTTCGGGTTCGTCGCCCCCGGCGAACACTTCGGGTCCGGCAGCGGCTCCTTCGCGGAGGTGTACCGGTAGTGACAGCTGCCCGGTTCGGGCTGCTTCTGCACGGTGTACGGGGACCGCGGTCCGGGCCCCACGGGTATCCCTCCGGGAGGGGCGCCGGACGTCCCGGCGGCCTTCTCCTCCGTGCCGGACGAACCGGATGACCCGGACGAACAGGCGGTCGCGGAAAGCGCGATGACACCACTGACGGCCACTGCTGCGGCGGCGCGGCGCACGACAATCGACATGCGGGATGGCTACCCGCCGGGGGCCGGTGGGGTTGCAAGGCCCAGGAAGCGGTTCCGCTTACAGCGCGTCTCCCGAACACGGCGCCCACGCGGGCGCACACCGCCACCCGCCCCCCATCCCGGTCTCAGCCCGTGCGCTCCTGGCCCCGCTGGAGTGCGGTCAGCTGGTCCGTGAACCAGCGGGCCGGGGGGAGGGCCGTCGCCGCCGCGGCCAGTCGTTTCGTGCGGGCCTCGCGGTCCGTCCGGTCGAGGCGGAGGGCCTCGTCCAGGGCCCGGGACGTGGCCTCGATGTCGTACGGGTTGACCAGGAGCGCGTCCTCGCCCAGCTCCGCCGCCGCGCCCGCCTCGCGGGAGAGGACGAGGGCGCAGCCGTGGTCGGAGACCACGGGGACTTCTTTCGCGACCAGGTTCATGCCGTCGCGGATGGGGTTGACCAGCGCCACGTCCGCGAGCCGGTACGCCGCGAGGGAGCGGGCGAAGTCGTCCTTGACGTGGAGGGCGACCGGCTGCCAGCCGGGCTTCCCGAAGGCCTCGTTGATCTCGCCGGCCACCCGCTCCACCTCGGCGGTGTACGCGCGGTAGACCGCGAGGTCCTGCCGCGAGGGGTAGGCGAAGGCGACGTGCACGACCCGGCCGTGCCACTCCGGGTGGTCCTCCAGCAGGCGCCGGTAGGCGCGCAGACCGCGGACGATGTTCTTCGACAGCTCCGTCCGGTCGACGCGGACGATGACCTTCCGGTCGGGGCCGATCTGCTGCCGCAGGGCGGCCATGCGCTGCTCGACGTCCGGCTGGTGGGCGCGCTCGCGCAGGAATTCCGCGTCGGCGCCGAGGCCGTGCACGCCGAGCCGGGTGGTCCGCCCCTCGAAGCGCACCGCCGGGGCCCCGGGCCCCTCCCGGAGTACCTCCGCGCCCAGGACGCTCTCGCAGCACGCGGCGAACGCGTCGGCCCAGCGCCGGGTGAGGAAGCCGGCCCGGTCGCCGCCGAGGATCCCGCGCAGCACCTGCTCGGCGACGTCGTCCGGCAGCAGCCGGTAGTAGTCCGGCGGAGCCCACGGCGTGTGCGAGAAGTGGCCGATCCGCAGATCCGGGCGGCGCGCCCGGAGCAGACCGGGCACCAGCGTGAGGTGGTAGTCCTGGACGAGCACGCACGCGCCCTCGGCCGCCTCCTCGGCGATCGCGTCCGCGAAGGCCGTGTTGTACGCCTCGTAGGCGGCCCACTGCGTCCGGAAGGCGGAGTCGAAGGCCGGTTCCAGGGGCGTCTGGTAGAGCAGATGGTGGACGAACCACAGCACCGAGTTGGCGATCCCGTTGTACGCGGCCGCGAAGGTCTCCGCCGGGATGTCCAGCATCCGTACGGCGTGGCCCCCGGTGTCGGCGGGGTCCAGTCTTCGGCCGGACTCCTCCGCCCGGCGGGAGGCCTCCCGGTCGCCCTCGCCGAGCGCCGCGCACACCCACACCGCGCCGGATTCGTGGCCGATCGCGCTGAGCCCGGACACCAGCCCGCCCCCGCCGCGCCCGGCCAGCAGCGAGCCGTCCGCGCCCAGCCGGTAGGAGACGGGGCCCCGGTTCGACGCGACGACGATCGGGGCGGATTGCACATGCTCAGCGACCATGCCGCCAGCCTTGCCCGGGAGGGAACCGCTCAAACGTACGCCCAAGGGGACGTTCAGGCGGCGCGTCGCCGTGCGTACTCCGGGATGCCGGCCATCGGCGGGCGTTCCTCCGTGTCCACGGGATACGTCCGCGGAACGAACCCCTCCGGCGCGCGTTCGAACTGGGTGAGGGCCGGCCGCACCAGATGGCCCCGGGCCAGCCGCAGCTGCGCGGTGCGGTAGATCGCGGCGGCCATGCGGCCGAGCGCCCGGTCGTCCTGGTGGCGGTGGAGACGGACGCCGACGTCCACCTGGGCGAGCCCGTCCAGCCCCACCGTGTGCAGCGCGTCCACCAGCAGGCCCAGCTCCACCCCGTACCCCACGGGGAACGGCAGCCGCTCCAGCAGCGAGCGCCGGGCCGCGTACTCGCCGCCCAAGGGCTGGACGAAACCGGCCAGTTGCGGCCAGTGCAGATTCAGCAGCGGGCGGGCCACCAGCTCCGTCACCCGGCCGCCCTGCGCCGGCACCGGCCCCGCGGCCGTGCCCAGCGGGCGGTCGTACATCGCCTTGACGAAGTGCACGTCCGGATCGGTCAGCAGCGGGCCGACGATGCCGGAGACGAAGGCCGGGGAGAACTCGCGGAGGTCCGCGTCGACGAAGCAGACGACGTCGCCGGTCGTCGCGAGCAGCGACCGCCACAGCACCTCGCCCTTGCCGGGCAGCGCCGGCAGCCGCGGCAGCACCTCGTCCCGGTGCACGACCCGCGCCCCGGCGGCCGCGGCCTCCTCACCCGTACGGTCGGTGGAACCCGAGTCCAGCACCACCAGCTCGTCCACCAGCGGCACGGCCTCGGACATCAGCTCGCGCCGGACGGTGGCCACGATCGCGCCGACCGTCGCCTCCTCGTTCAGCGCCGGCAGCACGACGCTGACCGTGGTGCCCGTCGCGGCCTTGGCGGCGAGGAGCCGGTCGAGCGGACGGTCGGCCGCGACCCAGGACCGCCGTTCCAACCAGCGCTCCACCTCTTCCAGCACGTGTACCGCTCCTCGCATCTCGCGCTTCGGACGACCCCTCTTCCGGGCCGGTTTCGTCGGTTACAGTCTTGAACAACGCGGACGCCCCCCGCATGCCGGGGTCGTCGTGCGCACAAACGCCGGGTCCCCGACCCGGCCATACCGCTCATCCAGAGGGGCAGAGGGACACGGCCCGTTGAAGCCCCGGCAACCCTCCAGCCGATCTCCCGGTCACCCGGCGAGGCTCCCGGCGGGGAAGGTGCCAATTCCGTCTCGCGGCGAGGTGCGCCGCGAGGAAGATGAGGAGAAAGGGCCTCGCCTCCATGGCTGTCCAAGCCGTTGAAAGCCGTACCGTCACCTCCCCCGTTCCCTCCTTCGGCCCCGCCGTCGCGCTGTCCTGCCGCGAGTGCGGTGAGCGCTTCGGGCTCGGCCCGGTCTTCGCCTGCGCCTCCTGCTTCGGCCCGCTGGAGGTCGCCTACGAGCTCCCCGCCGGCGACCCGGAGGCGCTGCGGCGCCGCATCGAGGCCGGCCCGGCGAACATCTGGCGCTACGCGCCGCTGCTGCCCGTCCCCGCCGACGTCGCGGAGAAGCCGAACCTCGGCCCGGGCCTCACCCGGCTCGTCGAGGCCGGCAACCTCGCCCGCGAGCTGGGCGTGACCGGCGGTCTCTACGTCAAGGACGACTCCGGCAACCCCACGCACTCCTTCAAGGACCGCGTCGTCGCCATCGCCGTCGAGGCCGCCCGCGCCTTCGGCTTCACCACCCTCTCCTGCTCCTCCACCGGCAACCTCGCCGGCGCGGTCGGCGCCGCCGCCGCCCGCGCGGGCCTGCGCTCCTGCGTCTTCATCCCGCACGACCTGGAGGCGGGCAAGGTCGTCACGGCCGCCGTCTACGGCGGGGACCTCATCGCCATCGAGGGCACCTACGACGACGTCAACCGCTTCTGCTCCGAGCTCATCGGCGACCCGCTCGGCGAGGGCTGGGGCTTCGTCAACGTCAACCTGCGCCCCTACTACGGCGAGGGCTCCAAGACGCTCGCCTACGAGATCTGCGAACAGCTCGGCTGGCGGCTGCCGGACCAGATCGTCGTCCCGATCGCCTCCGGCTCCCAGCTCACGAAGATCGACAAGGGGCTGCGGGAGCTGATCGCCCTGGGCCTGGTCGAGGACCGCCCCTACCGGATCTTCGGCGCCCAGGCGGAGGGCTGCTCGCCGGTCTCCCGCGCGTACAAGGAGGGGCACAACGTGGTGCGCCCCGTGAAGCCGGACACCATCGCGAAGTCCCTCGCGATCGGCAACCCGGCGGACGGGCCGTACGTCCTCGACATCGCCCGGCGGACCGGGGGAGCCGTGGAGGACGTCACGGACGAGCAGATCGTCGACGCGATCCGGCTGCTCGCCCGCACGGAGGGGATCTTCGCGGAGACGGCGGGCGGGGTGACGGTCGGCGTCACCCGCAAGCTGATCGAGGACGGGGTCCTCGACCCCTCCCTGACCACGGTCGTCCTCAACACGGGCGACGGCCTGAAGACGCTGGACGCGGTGGCCTCCGGCCCCACGGCGACGATCCGGCCGTCGCTCGAGGCGTTCCGCTCCCTGGCCTGAGCCCGGCCCGGCCGGCCGGCCCGCACCCGACGACCACCGAACCCCCGGAGACCCCCATGAGCGTCACAGTCCGCATCCCCACGATCCTGCGCACCTACACCGCCGGCAAGGCCGAGGTGCCCGCCGAGGGCGCCACCCTCGCCGATGTGATCGCCTCCCTGGAGACGAACCACCCCGGCATCGGCGCCCGCATCCTGGACGACGCCGGCAAGCTGCGCCGCTTCGTCAACGTCTACGTGAACGACGACGACGTCCGCTTCGGCGGCGGGCTCGCCGCGCCCACGCCGGACGGCGCCGGCGTGTCGATCATCCCCGCCGTCGCCGGCGGCTGAACCACAGGTAACGCCTTTCACGGGCGGTTCCCGCGGACATTCCCGAATCGCCCCGGCCGGAAAACGGACGGGGCGATTCCGGCTGTTGGAGCGCGATACAGTTGGGGCGTTCCCCCTCCGGTGTCACCACCGAACGCATATGAGAACCCGTCAAGTTGTGCCGGAAACAGGTGCGCGATTTGTCGGGTTGGTTGGCCTTTGCCCGGTCCGAGTTGCCCGTAAAACTCCGGGAACCGGTGCTTTTTTCCGATCGGCCGCGCCCGGAATTCTCGTCCGACTGACCTGTTGCAGACGGCATCCGTGCAGATACATTCAGCCGCGGTCGACGCGTTCCGGCGCACACCTCCGTCCTGTCCGGGGGTGAGGTCTGACCCGGGTCCGCGAAGTGCGGTCCTGTGCAAGGGCCAGTAATAGGGGAGTTAGGCATGGCTCAGGGCACCGTCAAGTGGTTCAACGCGGAGAAGGGGTACGGCTTCATCGCGGTCGACGGTGGTGCGGATGTATTCGTCCACTACAGCGCGATCCAGATGGACGGCTACCGCACCCTCGAGGAGGGGCAGCGGGTCGAGTTCGAGATCTCGCAGGGCCAGAAGGGGCCGCAGGCGGACATGGTCAAGGTGACCGCCTGACCGGTGCGCATCGACCACCGGCTCACTGAAGCTCGCCGAGGGGCCCGCGCCGGGAGGCGCGGGCCCCTCGTGCGTGCGCGCGGCCCTTGGCGGCCCCTCGCGGCCGCGCGCGTGTGTCGCGCATGCGTGGTCCGGCACGGGGGCAGGGATTGGGGGACCCGCTTGCACTCGCAGGTGCCGAGTGCTAACTATTGGCGTTAGCACTCTCCGGTCGAGAGTGACAGATTTGGACCGTCGGTGAGGTCCGCAGGCCCGGCGGGGCAAGGAACCGCCTGGTCCGCAGGCCGTCCGTCGCGGGCGCCAGCGCGGTCCGGAGCATCTCACCCCGTCCCGTCTGGGAGGACCACTTCACATGGCCAAGATCATCGCGTTCGACGAGGAGGCACGGCGCGGTCTCGAGCGCGGGATGAACCAGCTCGCCGACGCCGTCAAGGTCACCCTCGGCCCCAAGGGTCGCAACGTCGTCCTCGAGAAGAAGTGGGGCGCCCCCACGATCACCAACGATGGTGTCTCCATCGCCAAGGAGATCGAGCTCGAGGACCCGTACGAGAAGATCGGCGCCGAGCTGGTCAAGGAGGTCGCGAAGAAGACGGACGACGTCGCCGGTGACGGCACGACGACCGCGACCGTCCTCGCCCAGGCGCTGGTCCGCGAGGGTCTGCGCAACGTGGCCGCCGGTGCCAACCCGATGGCCCTGAAGCGTGGCATCGAGAAGGCCGTCGAGGCCGTCTCCGGCGCGCTGCTCGAGCAGGCCAAGGACGTGGAGACCAAGGAGCAGATCGCCTCCACCGCCTCCATCTCCGCCGCCGACACCCAGATCGGCGAGCTCATCGCCGAGGCCATGGACAAGGTCGGCAAGGAAGGCGTCATCACCGTCGAGGAGTCCCAGACCTTCGGTCTGGAGCTGGAGCTCACCGAGGGTATGCGCTTCGACAAGGGCTACATCTCGGCGTACTTCGCCACCGACATGGAGCGTATGGAGGCGTCCCTCGACGACCCGTACATCCTGATCGTCAACTCCAAGGTCTCCTCGGTCAAGGACCTGCTGCCGCTCCTCGAGAAGGTCATGCAGTCCGGCAAGCCGCTGCTGATCATCGCCGAGGACGTCGAGGGCGAGGCCCTGTCGACCCTGGTCGTCAACAAGATCCGTGGCACCTTCAAGTCCGTCGCCGTCAAGGCCCCGGGCTTCGGCGACCGCCGCAAGGCCATGCTCGGCGACATCGCCATCCTCACCGGTGGCACGGTCATCTCCGAGGAGGTCGGCCTCAAGCTGGAGAACGCCGGTCTCGACCTGCTCGGCCGCGCCCGCAAGGTCGTCATCACCAAGGACGAGACGACCATCGTCGACGGTGCCGGTGACAGCGACCAGGTCCAGGGCCGCGTCAACCAGATCCGCGCCGAGATCGAGAACAGCGACTCCGACTACGACCGCGAGAAGCTGCAGGAGCGCCTGGCGAAGCTGGCCGGCGGCGTGGCCGTCATCAAGGCCGGTGCCGCGACCGAGGTCGAGCTCAAGGAGCGCAAGCACCGCATCGAGGACGCCGTCCGCAACGCGAAGGCGGCCGTCGAGGAGGGCATCGTCGCCGGTGGTGGCGTGGCCCTGCTCCAGGCCTCCCAGGTGTTCGAGAAGCTGGAGCTCGAGGGCGACGAGGCCACCGGTGCCAACGCCGTCAAGCTGGCCCTGGAGGCCCCGCTGAAGCAGATCGCCGTCAACGGTGGTCTCGAGGGCGGCGTCGTCGTGGAGAAGGTGCGCAACCTGGCCGTCGGCCACGGTCTGAACGCCGCCACGGGCGAGTACGTCGACATGATCGCCGAGGGCATCATCGACCCGGCGAAGGTCACCCGCTCCGCCCTGCAGAACGCCGCGTCCATCGCCGCGCTGTTCCTGACCACCGAGGCCGTCATCGCCGACAAGCCGGAGAAGGCCGCCGCGGCCGCTCCGGGCGGCATGCCGGGCGGTGAGATGGACTTCTGATCGACCTCACCGGTTGATCGACCGTCCTGATCGCCGGGGCGGCACCCCTCTCCCAGGGGGTGCCGCCCCGGCGGCGTTTACCCTGGTGCCGCCAGGGTGACGACCACGAACGGAGCGAGCCGGTGACAGCGGGGGAGGCGGGCGGCAACGAGCTGGTCGGACAGGTGCTCGGCGGGCGCTACCGGGTGACCGCGCCGATCGGGCGCGGCGGCATGGGCGTCGTCGCCCGGGCGGTGGACGAGCTGCTGGGCCGCGAGGTCGCCGTCAAGATCCTCCGCGTCTACACGGACGCCTCCGGCCCGGAGCTCGCGGACCTGCGGGCCCGGATGCAGCGGGAGGCGCAGGCCGCCGCCCGCATCCGGCACGGCGGCGTGGTCACCGTGCACGACGTGACCGAGGACCAGGGCCTGCCGGTCATCGTCATGGAACTCGTCGACGGCCCCTCGCTCGACGACGTGCTGGCGGAGCGCGGCAGCCTGGAGCCGCGCGAGGCCGCCGCCATCGGCGCCAAGCTGATGGACGCGCTCGGCGCCGCGCACCGGGCCGGCGTCCTGCACCGGGACGTCAAGCCGGCGAACGTGCTGCTGGAGCGCGGCGGCAGGGTCGTGCTGACCGACTTCGGCATCGCCACCATGGAGGCGTCCGACGAGGACGCCATGACCAGGCTGACCCAGAGCGGCCAGATCATCGGCTCCATCGACTACCTCCCGCCGGAGCGGGCGCAGGGCAGGGAGCCCGGTCCGGCGTCGGACATCTGGTCGCTGGGCATGACGCTGTACGCGGCGGTGGAGGGCGCCTCGCCGTTCCGCCGCACCTCGGTGTGGTCCACGATGACGGCCATCGTCAACGAGCCCCTGCCGGAGCCGCGCCGCGCCGGCCCGCTCACGCCGGTGCTGCGGGCACTGATGGCGAAGGAACCGGAGCACCGGCCGAGCGCGGAGCAGGCGCGGCGGATGCTGGAGGAGGTGGCCGCGGGCGGGACCCCGGACCCCGCGCCGGCGCCCACCGCCGCGGTGTCGCCGCTCCCACCACCGGGGTTCGGCGCGGCACCACTGCCGCAGGCGGCGCCGCAGCCGTTCCCGCAGCCGTCGCCGCCATCCTTCCCGCAGCCTGCCGCGCAGCCGTTCCCGCAGCCGTCGCCGCCATCCTTCCCGCAGCCTGCCGCGCAGCCGTTCCCGCACCCGTCTCCGCACCCGTTCCCGCAGCCACCGCCCACCGGCTACGGGCCGCCGCCCGGCGTTCCGGCCCCGGATCCGGCTCCCGGCCGTTCGCGCGGCCGCGGCCGTGTCGTCATCGCGGCGGCGGCCGCCGCCGTGCTCGCGGGCGGCGGCGTCACGTACGCCTTGATGGACGGCAACGGCAGCACGAACGTGGCGAACGCGGCCCCGGCGGTGAGCACCTCCTCCGCCGGCAAGGCATCCCCGTCCCGGAGCGCCCGCGGCAAGCCGTCCGCCACCCCGTCGCAGCACCCGAGCCGGACACCGGCCGCCAGGCCCAGCGCCACCCCGCACGCGTCCCCGTCCGCGTCGGCCAAGCCCAGCGCCGTGTCGAAGAGTTGCACCGGCTGGAGCCACCAGGACCCGCACCCGGGCACGTACGGCTACCTGTCGGGCAGCTACCACCTCCAGACGGGCCCGTACGAGAGCTGCCCGTCGGTGACCCTGGCCAAGACCGGGACGAAGCTCTGGTACCACTGCTCCGTCGTGAACGCGTACGGCCACACGTGGACCTACGTCCGCGTGGAGGGCACGAAGACCGCGGGCTGGATGTCCAACGACAACCTGACCCGCCAGACCGGACCGTCGACGCGCTGCTAGCGCGAAGGGATTCCGGCGTTGCCGGGGCGACGCCGGACTCCTCACCTGTGGACCCGGCCGCCGCGTTCCTCCGGGGACGAAGCCACGACGGCACCGCACCCTCATGCGGCACACTGGAGGTTTAGCCGTACCGAAAGGGTGACGCGTGAACGGCCCCCTCATTGTTCAAAGCGACAAGACCCTGCTGCTGGAAGTGGATCACGAGCAGGCCGATGCCTGCCGTCGTGTCATCGCGCCCTTCGCCGAGCTGGAGCGGGCGCCGGAGCACATTCATACGTACCGGGTGACGCCCCTCGGGTTGTGGAACGCGCGGGCCGCCGGGCATGACGCCGAGCAGGTGATCGACGCTCTCGTCTCGTACTCGCGCTACCCCGTGCCGCACGCGCTGCTCGTGGACGTGGCGGAGACCATGGCGCGGTACGGGCGGCTGCGGCTGCTGAAGCACCCGACGCACGGGCTGGTGCTGGAGAGCTCGGACCGGCCGGTGCTGGAGGAGGTGCTCCGGTCGAAGAAGATCCAGCCGCTGGTCGGGGCGCGGATCGACGACGACACCGTCGTCGTGCATCCCTCCGAGCGCGGGCAGATCAAGCAGGTGCTGCTCAAGCTGGGCTGGCCGGCCGAGGACCTGGCCGGGTACGTGGACGGTGAGGCGCACCCCATCGAGCTGCGCGAGGACGGCTGGGCGCTGCGCCCGTACCAGCGGCAGGCGGTCGACGGCTTCTGGCACGGCGGGTCGGGCGTGGTCGTGCTGCCCTGTGGCGCGGGCAAGACGCTGGTCGGGGCGGGCGCGATGGCGGAGGCCAAGGCGACGACGCTGATCCTGGTGACGAACACGGTCTCCGCGCGGCAGTGGAAGCACGAGCTGGTGAAGCGCACCTCGCTGACCGAGTCGGAGATCGGCGAGTACAGCGGGACGCGGAAGGAGATCCGTCCGGTCACCATCGCCACGTACCAGGTGCTGACGACGAAGCGGAAGGGCGTCTACCCGCATCTGGAGCTGTTCGACTCCCGGGACTGGGGCCTGGTGGTCTACGACGAGGTGCATCTGCTGCCGGCGCCGGTCTTCAAGTTCACCGCGGATCTCCAGGCGCGGCGGCGGCTGGGGCTGACCGCGACGCTGGTGCGCGAGGACGGGCGCGAGTCGGACGTCTTCTCGCTCATCGGGCCGAAGCGCTTCGACGCGCCGTGGAAGGAGATCGAGGCCCAGGGCTACATCGCCCCGGCGGACTGCGTCGAGGTGCGGGTGAACCTCACCGACTCGGAGCGGCTGACGTACGCGACGGCCGAGACGGAGGAGAAGTACCGCTACTGCTCGACGACCGACAGCAAGCGCCGGGTCACCGAGGCGCTGGTCCGCCGGCACCGGGGGGAGCAGACGCTGGTCATCGGGCAGTACATCGACCAGCTCGACGAGCTGGGCGAGCATCTGGGCGCGCCGGTCATCAAGGGTGAGACGACGAACGCGCAGCGCGAGAAGCTGTTCGACGCCTTCCGGGCGGGGGAGCTGAACGTGCTGGTCGTCTCCAAGGTCGCGAACTTCTCGATCGACCTTCCGGAGGCGACGGTCGCGATCCAGGTGTCGGGCACGTTCGGGTCGCGGCAGGAGGAGGCGCAGCGGCTGGGCCGGGTGCTGCGGCCGAAGGCCGACGGGCACGAGGCGCGCTTCTACTCGGTCGTCGCCCGCGACACCGTGGACCAGGACTTCGCGGCGCACCGCCAGCGCTTCCTGGCCGAGCAGGGCTACGCGTACCGGATCGTCGACGCGGACGAGCTGCTGGCGGGGGAGGAGACCGTCTGATCGCGGAAGCGGTCAGCCGGTGGGCAGGTTCGCGAGGATGCCGAGGGTCGCGAGGCCGGCGAGCGCCGAGAAGAGGGCCGCGAGCACGCGGCCCTCGCGGCAGGACCGGCGTGAGGGCAGGGCCCAGGTGACGATCAGGAGCGCCACGGCGATCAGCCAGACCACGGGCGCGGTGGCCAGGGAGTCGTTCAGCGCGGCGGAGCAGTGGTCGGGGCCGCAGCTGTCGGTGGCCATCGGGGAGAGGCCGATGAAGAAGAGGTCGATGGCCAGCAGCGGCAGCAGGAGCACGGCGGTGATGGCGCGGACGGTCCAGGCCGTGCGGTCGCGGTCGCGGTCGAGGCCGGGGTCGTGGGTGAGCGGTGTGGTCATGGGCTCATCCCATCAGCGGGCCCGGGCGCCCCGGCACGGCTGAGCTACTCAGCTCGTACCGGTGTAGGTACTCAGATCGCGGGGCGTTCGTTCGCGTGCTGGCCCAGGAGGACGACGCTCACGGCCGCGCCGGCGAAGGCCTTGAGGGCGCGCAGGGCGCTGGTGAGGGGGGAGGCGGGGGCGTTTTCCGAAGTCATGTCTCCATGGTCGCCGCGCCGCGGGCGCCCCGCATCGGCCTGCCGGTGTAAAACGCGGGGCCGGGCGCTACGACCCCAGGATCATGGCGACCCCTACGGGAGGTGGAGGGCGACCCCGAGGGTGCCCGGGGGCCGGTGCGAAATTCGTTCGCGCGCCGGTGGCCCGCTGATTAAAATCCCGTCTCTTGCCGCCTCCCGCCGCCCCGCGCCGGGAGCGCTGCCGACCGGACGGAAACCGGCGGTGTTCCCGATCATCCCGCCGAACGTCCGGAGGTTTCGTCGTGCCCGCGCCGCAGTCCCCCCTCGATCCCCTCCAGCGTGAGCGCGAGCACCTCGCGGCGTCCCGGTCCGCGTTGCGGGCCATGCGGGAGGATGTCGAGGCGCTCGACATCAAGGACGTCACCGCCAACTGGGTCAACGCCGCCGTGTTGCAGCGGCAGATCGAGGACCGCATCACGGCCCTCGCCGATCTGGCGCACACCCCGTTGTTCTTCGGCCGGCTCGATTATCTGCACGCCCCGGGCGCGGATCAGGCCGAGGGGGCCGAGGGCGAACGTTTCTACATCGGCCGGCGGCATGTGCACGACGCCGAGGGCGATCCGATGGTCATCGACTGGCGCGCGCCGGTCTCGCAGCCGTTCTACCGGGCGTCGAAGAAGGAGCCGATGGACGTCCGCACACGGCGGCGGTTCGGCTACACCGGCGGCGAGCTGACCGCGTACGAGGACGAGGACCTGACGGACGCGTCGGCCGGCGAGCAGGCCAGCCGGTTGCTGCAGGCCGAGATCGAGCGGCCGCGTGTCGGTCCGATGCGGGACATCGTGGCGACCATCCAGCCCGAGCAGGACGAGATCGTCCGGGCCGGCATCGGTGGCACGGTGTGCGTGCAGGGCGCGCCCGGCACCGGGAAGACGGCCGTGGGCCTGCACCGCGTCGCGTATCTGCTCTACGCCCACCGCGAGCGGCTGGCCCGGACGGGCACGCTGGTCATCGGGCCGAACCGGTCCTTCCTCCAGTACATCGAGCAAGTGCTGCCCGCGCTGGGTGAGTTGAACGTCGCGCAGGCGACGGTCGACGACCTGGTCGCGCACGTCGAGGTGCGCGGCGCGGACACGCCCGCCGCCGCCCGGATCAAGGGCGACGCCCGCATGGCGGAGGTGCTGCGGCGCGCCGTGCGGTCGGGTGTGACGATGCCGGAGGAGGCGCTCGTCGTCGTGCGGGGTTCGCGGCGCTGGCGCGTGCCGGCGTACGAGCTGGAGGAGATCGTGCGCGAGCTGCTGGCGCGCGACATCCGTTACGGTGCCGCGCGCGAGGCCCTGCCGCAGCGGATCGCGCACGCCGTGCTCGTCCGGATGGAGGCGGCCGGTGAGGCGCCGGACGACCGCGTGCAGGACGCGGTCGCGCGCAACGCGGCGGTGAAGGCGGCGGTCAAGGCGATGTGGCCGCCGGTCGACCCGGCGAAGCTGGTGCTGCGGCTGCTGTCGGACGCGGAGTTCCTCGCCGAGCACGCGGCGGGGGTGCTGGACGCGGAGGAGCAGGCCGAGATCCTCTGGGCGCGGCCGGTGCGCTCGGTGAAGGCGGCGAAGTGGTCCGCCGCGGACGCGGTGCTGGTGGACGAGGCGGCGGACCTCGTCTCGCGCACGCCCTCGCTGGGACACGTGGTGCTGGACGAGGCGCAGGACCTGTCGCCGATGCAGTACCGGGCGGTGGGCCGGCGCTGCACGACCGGCTCGGCGACGATCCTCGGCGACATCGCCCAGGGCACGACCCCGTGGGCCACGGCCAGTTGGCAGGAGGCGCTGCGCCACCTGGGCAAGCCGGAGGCGGCCGTCGAGGAGCTGACGCAGGGTTTCCGTGTGCCGCGCGAGGTCATCGCGTACGCGTCGCGGCTGCTGCCCGCGATCGCCCCGGGGCTGGCGGAGGCCACGTCGGTGCGCGAGTCGGCGGGCGACTTCGCCGTGCGGCGGGTCGAGCCCGCCGAGCTCGACGCGACGGTCCTGGCGGCCTGCCGCGCGTCCCTGGAACGCGAGGGCTCGATCGGCCTGATCGCGGCCGACGCGCGCATCCCGCTGCTCGCGCGCGTGCTGGCGGAGGCGGGCCTGCCGCATCTCGCCCCGGGCGAGGAGACCTCGGCCGACGCCCGGCTCACCCTGGTCCCGGCGTCGCTGGCGAAGGGCCTGGAGTACGACTACGTGGTCCTCGACGAGCCGGCGGCGGTCGTCGCCGGCGAGCCGGACGAGCGCACGGGACTGCGCCGGCTGTACGTCGCGCTGACCCGCGCCGTCTCGGGGCTGACGGTCGTTCACGCCGAGCCGCTGCCGGAGCGGCTGGCCTGACCGTCAGCCGCTCAGGCCGCCCAGGATCGCGTCCAGCAGGCCCGGGAAACGGGCGTCGAGGTCGGCGCGGCGCAGCCGGACGAAGCGGTTGCGCCCGGCGACGCGCGTCGTCGTCACGCCGGCCTCGCGCAGGACGCGGAAGTGGTGGGAGAGGGTCGATTTGTGGAGGTCCTCCAGGCCGAGGTAGGTCTGGTCGCAGCCGTGCTCGCGGCCGTCCGCATAGGCCGCGAGCAGCCGCAGCCGGGCGGGGTCGCCGAGCGCGCGCAGCACGGCGACGAGCTCCATCTCCTCGCGTGCGGGCTGCGGAAGCGTCTCGTCCGGCATGGGACCTCTCCTCTGTGCTCTTCGAAATTGTTTGACAATCATCCACCTTTCCCCGACTGTTTGACGAGCGTCAAACAGTGATGTGATCCACGACGGGAAGGGGACCCGTGCGTCTTCGTCTGCTCCTGCTCGCCCTCGGTACGTTCGCCGTGGGCACCGACACGATGGTGACGGCCGGGATCCTCGGCCAGGTCGCCCGTGATCTCGATGTCTCCGTGCCCGCCGCCGGGCAGATGGTGACCGTCTTCGCCCTGGCGTACGCGCTCCTCGCGCCCGTGCTCGCGGCGCTCACCGCCCGCTGGCCGCGCCGCCGGCTGCTGCTCACCGCGCTGGCCGTCTTCACCGTCGCGAACGCGCTCAGCGCGCTCGCCCCCGGCTTCCCGGCCCTGCTCGCCACCCGTGTCCTCGCGGCCGCCGGTGCGGCGCTCTACACCCCGACCGCCAGCGCCGCGGCCACCGCGCTCGTGCCGCCGGAGCGGCGCGGCCGGGCGCTCGCGACCGTGCTCGGCGGCATGACCGTCGCCACCGCTCTCGGTGTGCCGCTCGGCACGTATCTGGGCCGTACCGACTGGCGGCTGACGATGTGGCTGGTCGTCGCGCTCGGCGGTGCGGCGCTGCTGGGGCTCGCGGCGTTCCTGCGCGGACTGCCGGCGCCCGCCCCCGCGGTCGGGCTGCGCGAGCGCCTCGCGCCGCTGCGGGACGGCCGGGTGCTTGCCGCCGCCGCGACGACGTTCACCTTCTTCCTCGCCTTCAACGCGGTCTACATCTACCTCGCCACCGCCGTGCGGCCCGCCACCGGCGACGACGCCGGGCGGCTCAGCCTGCTGCTGCTCGCCTCGGGGCTCGCGTCGGTGGCCGGGAGCTGGCTGGGCGGCCGTACGGTCGACCGCTTCGGGGCGCGCGCCGTGATCCTCGCGGCCAGTGTGGGCGCGGCGGCGGCCTTCGCCGCGCTGCCGTGGCTGGGGCGCAGCATGCCGGGCGCGTTCGTCTACGCGCTCGCCACACCGCTTCTGGGCTGGGCCGTCTCGGTGGCCCTGCCCCACCGCCTGGCCTCCCTCGCGCCGGCGAGCGCGCCGCTGCTGCTGTCCCTCAACAGCAGTGCCCTGTACCTGGGCATAGCGGCGGGCGGCGGTGCGGGGAGCCTTGCCATCACAATGCTGGGCGAGCGCTGGTTCCCGCTGACGTCGGCGGCCCTGGCCCTGGTGGCGACGCTCCTCGTCGTGTCGACGACGCGGCCGGCCGCCCCCGCGCCGGCCCTTTCCCGGGCGTGAGACCGGGCGCCTTGCCGGTAGTCGCTCGCCGCTGCGGCGGGGTCGGCCCGGGGGCCGTGGGGGCCCTGATCAGGCCGGTTCGGCACCGCCGGGCTGCGCCGCGGTGGTTGCTCGCTGCCGCGGCGGGGGGTCTTCCCACCCACACCGCCCTTCCGCCGCAGCGGCGGCGGGGAGTGGGGCCCCGGCCCGGGGGCGTGGGGGATCCCGATCCCCCGCACCCTTTCCCGCCGCGACGGTGATCGGCCGAGGCGGCGAGGGTCCGGCGGAATGGTCACGGTCTCAGTCCGTGCCTCCCGGCCGTCAGGCCGGCAGGGCCTCGCGCCAGGCGCTGACCGCCTCCGCCGTCACCGGGGAGGACCAGCCCGCGGGGCGGGCCGCCGTGCCGATGTGGAAGGCGGTGACGCCCGCTTCCAGGAGAACCGGGACGTGCTTGAGCTTGAGGCCGCCGCCGGCCATGACGCGCGGCTCGTAGCCGGGGTCGTCGGCGCGGGCCGTCTCCGCGAGGAGCACCGCGAGACCGTCGTCGACGCCGGACGGGGAGCCCGCCGTGAGGTAGGTGTCGAGGCCCGGCAGATCGGCGAGCTGCTTGCGGAGGGCCCCGCGGTCGGCGGCGTGGTCGATCGCGCGGTGGAAGGTCCAGCGGGCCCGCGGGCCGATCACGTCGCAGAGGGCGGCGACGGCCGCCAGGTCGGCGCGGCCGTCGTCGGTCAGGAAGCCGATCACGAACTCCTCGGCGCCCTCCGCCCGCAGCGCCGTCGCCTCGGCGCACAGCGCGTCGAGCGCGGCCGCGCCGCCCGCCGAGAAGCCGTCGGCCGCGCGCAGCATGACGCGTACGGGGATGTCGACGGCGGCCCGCACGGCCGCGAAGGTCTCCCGGGCCGGGGTCAGGCCGTCGGCGGACATGTCGCTGACCAGTTCGAGACGATCCGCCCCTCCGGCCCGCGCCGCCACCGCGTCCCCGGCGTCGAGCGCGATCACCTCGAGAATTGGTCTAGACATGTAGTCAAGGGTGCCACATCCCCGCCGGGGCCCGAAAGCGGTCCTCCACAATTGGCTCCATGGCAGCCACTCGCGAGCACCCGTCCGGCCCCGCCCTGCGCGCCCGCTGGCGCGAGACCGTCGACCGGGTCCGCCCGGCCGGCCCCGGCGTTCCCGATCCGGAGCCGTACGCCGAGGACCTCCTCGGCCGGTGGGCCGAGCCGCAGCGGCGCTACCACACGCTCGATCACCTCGCGGCCGTCCTCGGCCATATCGACACGCTCGCCGCGCACGCCGACGACGCCGACACCGTGCGGCTCGCGGCGTGGTTCCACGACGCGGTCTACCGCCCCGACCGCTCGGAGAACGAGGAGCGCAGCGCGCACCTCGCCGAGCGCGCCCTGCCGGAGCTCGGCGTGAGCCCGGCGCGCACGGCGCAGGTGGCGCGGCTCGTGCGGCTGACCGCCGGCCACGACCCCGCCGCCGGCGACCGCGACGGCGAGGTGCTGTGCGACGCGGACCTCGCCGTGCTCGGCGGCACTCCGCAGGAGTACGCGGTCTACGCGGCCGCCGTCCGGGAGGAGTACGGGTTCGTACCCGACGCGGCGTTCCGCGACGGCCGCGCGGCCGTGCTGCGGCAACTGCTGGAGCAGCCGCGCCTGTTCCGCACGCCGCAGGGCTACGACCGCTGGGAGCTGACCGCCCGCCGGAACATGACGACGGAGCTGGAGCTGCTCACCGCGTGAGCGGACCCTTGCCGGTCCCGCGCCGGCGCAGACCGGCCGCCGTCAGCCGGCGGACCAGCTCCTTGCGGCCTACCTCGACCGCGCCGAGCCGCACGGCGTCCGCGTAGGACGTCGACGGCAGGTCGTAGTGGTCGCCGTCGAAGGCCCGGGCCGGCACGCCCAGCCGGCCGGCGAAGGCGTGCAGCTCCTCGAAGCTGACGTCGCTGATCAGATGGGACCACAGCCTGCCGTGGCCGGGCCACGTCGGCGGGTCGATGTAGAGGGTCATCCGTCAGCCGGAGCGCCCCGGCAGGACCGTGCCCAGCGAGCCCACGGGCGCCACGAGGACCGCCTGCTTGCCGCACGCCCAGTGCGGGTCCGGGCCGAGCTCGGGCTCGACGTCCAGGGCGTGCGGGTCGCCCGAGTCGGTGCAGACCGGGCACAGCGGCCAGCGGCCGTGCCGCTCCAGGAGCGCGTCCTGGACGTCCTGCGCGACGAGCCCGGCGAGGTACGCGGCACCCTCCGGCCACTGCTCGACCCACCAGCGCCGGTGCGCGACCGCGTCCTCGACGAGCGAGACGACGTCCGGTTCGGCCACGTCCGCCGCGGCGAGGTCGGCGAGGACCAGGGCGCGCGCCGCGTGCAGTGCCTGTTCGAGCTCCATGCGCACCATTGTCCGGGACTCGAAGGCTTGACGGCACTCGGGAGCGAAAATAGCTTTCACGAAGTGAGCAGTGAAGCGAAGGAAACTTTCCCACCGGCTCCTCCCGCTCCCGTCCCGGCGCCCTCCGTGGCCGCCGCGCCCGGCGCCCTCGCCGCCAAGGTCCGTACGCTCGCCCCCTCCATGACCCGCTCGATGCAGCGCGTCGCCGAGGCCCTGGCCGGCGACCCGGCCGGCTCGGCCGCGCTCACCGTCACCGGTCTCGCGGAGCGCACCGGCACCAGCGAGGCCACGGTCGTGCGCACCGCGCGCATCCTCGGCTACCCCGGCTACCGGGACCTGCGGCTCGCCCTCGCCGCGCTCGCGGCCGAGCAGGCGGCGGGCCGGGCGCCCGCCGTCACGGCCGACATCACCGTCGACGACCCGCTGACCGGCGTCGTCGCGAAGCTCGCCCAGGCGGAGGCGCAGTGCCTAGCGGACACGGCCGCCGGCCTGGACGTGGCGCAACTGGAGGCGGCCGTGGCCGCCCTCGCCGCCGCCCGCCGCACCGATGTCTACGGCATCGGCGCCTCGCACCTCGTCGGCCAGGACCTGGTGCAGAAGCTGCTGCGCATCGGCCTGATCGCCCACGCCCCCGGCGACCCGCACCTGGCCGTCACCAACGCCGTGCAGCTGCGCGCGGGCGACGTCGCCATCGCCATCAGCCACTCCGGGCGGACCACCGACGTCATCGAGCCGCTGCGGGTCGCCTTCGAACGCGGTGCGACGACCGTCGCGATCACCGGCCGCCCGGACGGTGAGATCGCCCAGTACGCCGACCACGTGCTCACCACGTCCTCCGCACGGGAGAGCGAACTGCGCCCCGCGGCCATGTCGAGCCGCACCGGCCAGCTTCTCGTGGTGGACTGCCTGTTCATCGGCGTCGCCCAGCGCACGTACGAGAGCGCGGCGCCCGCGCTCTCCGCGTCGTACGAGGCGCTCGCCCACCGCCACGCCCCCCGGACGACCACCCGCTGACCGGACCCGCCCTCTCGGAGACGAGCCGCCGCCATGACCTCGACCGCAGCCTTCGCCGCACTCCGCGCCCAGCTGGCGGCGCTCACCACCGAGGCGTTCCGTCCCGAGCTCGCGGACATCGACCGGCTGCCCACCCGGGCCATCGCGGAGCTCATGAACGGTGAGGACGCCACGGTCGCCGGGGCCGTCGCCGAGCGACTGCCGGAGATCGCCGCAGTCGTCGACGCGACCGCCGCCCGCATGGCCCGCGGCGGCCGGCTCGTCTACGCGGGCGCGGGCACGGCCGGGCGGCTCGGCGTGCTGGACGCCAGCGAGTGCCCGCCCACCTTCAACACCGACCCGGGCCAGGTGGTCGGGCTGATAGCGGGTGGGCCGTCCGCGCTGGTCACGGCCGTCGAGGGCGCCGAGGACAGCGAGAAGCTGGCCGCCGCCGACCTCGACGCGCTCGGCGTCGGCCCGCTCGATGTGGTCGTCGGCGTCTCGGCCTCCGGGCGCACCCCGTACGCCGTCGGCGCCGTCACGCACGCGCGGGTCGCCGGGGCGCTGACCGTCGGGCTGTCCTGCAACGCCGGTTCGCCGCTCGGCGCGGCCGCGGAGCACGCCGTCGAGGTCGTCGTCGGACCGGAACTGCTCACCGGCTCCACGCGGCTGAAGGCCGGCACCGCGCAGAAGCTCGTCCTCAACATGCTGTCGACCATCACGATGATCCGGCTCGGCAAGACGTACGGGAACCTGATGGTCGACGTCCGCGCCTCGAACGACAAGCTGCGCGCCCGCTCGCGGCACATCGTCGCGCTCGCGACGGGCGCGGCCGACGCGGACATCGAGAAGGCGCTGGCGGAGACGGACGGCGAGGTGAAGAACGCCATCCTGGTCCTGCTCGCCGAGGTCGACGGCCCGGCGGCGGCGCGGCTGCTGGAGGCGTCCGACGGCCATCTGCGCGCAGCGCTCGACGCGGCCAGAGGGGCGTGACGCCCCGCACCCGGCACCCCACGGAAGCGAAGCAAGGCATGCCACGACCGCCACGACCCTCACCACCGTCACGACCGTCACCCGACGACCGGCGGCACAGCGCCGCCGTCGCCACCGCCGAGGCGCTCCTGCCGCTGCTCGGCGGCCCCGCGAACATCGCCTCCGTCGCCGCCTGCATGACCAGGCTGCGCGTCGAGCTGCACGACCGGACATCACCAAGCACAACTGGCTGGTCACCGACCCCGCCGAGATCCCGCGCA
>NZ_JBFAPH010000053.1:0-24418 GCF_040675635.1 Streptomyces sp. NPDC049577 | reverse complement strand
GGCCGATCCCCCCGGAGTACCCGACGGAGGCCGAGCGCGCCGGCGACGGGCCGTCCGACCACTCCGTCAGCGGCTGGCAGGCCAGCAGCGGCAGCGCCGGTGACCGCGTGCGCGGGCACGCCCGGGTCGCCGCCGCTGCCGGCGCTGGTCGTCACGGTGACCGGGGCGGACTTCGGCGACTCGCCGGCCGCGTTCACGGCCGTGACCTCGAAGCGGTAGGCGGTGGCGGGCGCGAGCCCGGTGACGGTCGCCGAGGTGCCGGTGACGGACTGGACCCGGGTGCCGTCCCGGTAGACGTTGTAGCCGGTCGCGCCCGGTACGGCGGTCCAGGTCAGGGCGGCGGACGAGGCGGTGACGGAGCCGGCCGAGAGGCCGCCCGGCGCGCCGGGCACGGGGTCGCCGGGGTCACCGCCGGGGCCGGTGAGGCTGATGTCGTCCGCGTAGTAGGCGGGCTGCCCGTACCAGCCGTGCGTGTAGACGGTGACCGAGGTGGTGTTCGCGCCGGTCGTGAAGGTGGTGGTGAGCTGCTGCCAGTCGGCGGCGTTCGGCGTCCAGGTGGACACGTCCGTGGTGCCGGTGCCGCCGGCGCCGAGGTAGACGTACGAGCCCCTGACCCATGCGCTCAGCGTGTACGAGGAGTTGGGGCGCACGCTGACCGTCTGCGCGCAGCGGGCGTTGTCGGAGCCGGCGGGGGTGGCCTTCAGTGCGGCCGTGCCGGAGCGGACGGGGGAGCCGGTGGTCGTACCGCTGTCGCTCGAACAGCTCCAGCCGGCGAGGCCGGTCTCGAAGCCGGGATTGCCGATCAGGTTGGCGGCGGCCGCCGCCGCGGGTCCTTCGGCGACGGCCGTGATACCGGCCGCGGTGAGCGCGGCGGCGGCGAGAACGCCGCCGAACCGGCGTCCGGCCCGGCGTCTCACCCCTGGGGACGTGCGGGAGCGTGCGTGATCCACTACTGCCTCCGGTGGGAAGGGAGTTGGAGCTGCTGCGGGGGGTATGCATCGGGGAACGGTGGCCACCGTGTGCGCGTAAAGATGGTCCAGACCATTCGATCCGTCAAGGGTTGGCGACGTACGGTTCTCAGCCGCTCCGTTCGTGGATAAGGTGCGGAGGCAGCCACAGCCCCCGAGGCCGGAGTGAACGGGGAAGCCGAGTGCCCATCGCCATAGCGGTCACCAGCTCCGACCTGGTGCTCCCACCGCCCGACGGGCCGGTTCCCGCCGCCGTGCTCCAGCCGCCCGGGGCGCAGTCGCTGGAGACCGCCGTCGCCCAGGCCGCGCTCCTGCTCGACCAGTGCGGCCACCTCGTCGTCCCCTACCCGGACTCGCTCCCCGCGCCGTACGTGCGCCGGCTGCACACCGTGCGGTCCGTACTGGAGAGCGACCGCATCGCCCTGCTGCCGCTCGCGCTGCCGCCGCTCGCCGTCGCCGTCCTGGCCCGGCAGTTACGGCAGTTGTCCGCCTCCGACCTCGGCCCGGGCGTCCTCGCCTCGGCGGCGCGGCTGCTCGCCCACTACGTCTACGCCGGCGCCGAACTCGCGGCCGTCACCCGGCTGGACCGGGTCGACGTCGGCCTCGGTAGCCACCTCGCCTCGCTGCTGCCCGGCGTGCGCTTCGGGGTACTCGTCAGCCCCGAGCGGCGGCTCGTCCGCCTCGGGGGAGGTGCGGACGACACGGACTTCCCCGGACCGGCCTTCGCCACCCGGCTGACCGTCGCCCGGGACCGGCCGCCCAGGGGCGCCGACTGGGTCACCGGCACCGTCGCCGCGCACTGGCGGGTCCAGGGCGTCCAGGAGATCCGGCCCCTCCCCGCCGACTCCCACCGCTGGTGGGGCACCCGCCGGGCCGTCGAATTCACCGCCGCCATTCCCGACCCCTCGACGCTGTACCAGCTCATCGCCTCCGTACGGCGCGAGGAGTGCCACTGGTGCGGCCTCGAACTCATCGGCGACCGCTGCGGCTTCTGCGCGGCGCCCGTCCTGCCGCGCGCCGACGGGGGCGGCACGCACGCCCTCGGCCCGCCCGCCGGCGCGGGCCGCTGACCGCACCGCCGAGCACGACCCCGTCACATCCCCGAACGAGGTTCGCCGCCCCATGAATTCACGTCAGCGCCGCGGAGTCGTCCTGCTGCTCCTGTCCGCCCTCTGCGCCGTCGGCGCGCTCGCCGGAGTGCTCGCGGTCATCCACGACGCCGAGTCCAAGGCCGGCCCGGAGACCACCGCCTACCGGGTGAAGGACGACGTGCCCGCCTACCGCGACCTCAAGGGCGCCGAGTTCGAACGGATCTCCATGCCCCGGCGCTGGTTGCCGGCCACCGCCGTCACCGACCTCGCCGACGTCCGCGGCAAGATCGCCGTCACCCCGCTGCGGAAGGGCTCGCTGCTGCAGAGCGACATGATCGTCGCCCGGCCCGCGCTCGCGCCCGGCGAACAGGAGATCGCCATCATGATCGACGCGGCGACGGGCGTCGCCGGCAAGATCCGGCCCGGCGCGACGGTCAACATCTACGCCACCTTCGACGCGAAGGAGCAGGGCACCAAGCCGGTGTCGAAGGTGCTCGTCAGCGGCGCCCGGGTCATCGACGTCGGCAAGCTGACCCCCATCGACCGCGAGCGCGACACCACCGGCGGCGGCCGCCGGGCCGGCGAGGCGGTGCCGATCACCTTCGCCCTGGACACCAGGGACGCCCAGCGCGTCGCCTACGCGGAGTCCTTCGCCACCCATGTCCGGCTCGCCCTCGTCGCCCCCGGCGGCGACGGCACGGCCGGCAGCGGCGACCGCACCTACACCCTCGACAGCGACAAGTGAGCTTAAGGCAGGGCCCACGGTGACGATCAGAATCCTTCCGGCCGTCGGCGACCCGGACACCGCGCGCGCCGTTGGCGGACTGCTCGGCCGGCTGCCCGGCGCCGAAGTGCTGCACACGGTCGGCGACTCCACCCGGTTGCTCGACACCCTGGCCGTCGTCGCCGCGGCCTCCGTCGGCGAGCTGCCCGAGGTCGTCCTCGTCCACGAGCGCCTCGGCCCCCTCCCCGCCCTCGAACTCGTCCGGGAGATCGCCCTCCGCTTCCCCGCCACCGGCGTCGTCCTGCTGAGCGCCGAGCCGGGCCCGGCGCTCTACGCCGCCGCCATGGACTGCGGTGCGCGCGGTCTGGCCGGACTCCCGCCGGTGTACGAGGAGCTCGCCGCCCGCATCCAGGCGGCCGCCCACTGGGCCACCGGAGTCCGCCGCCACCTCGGCGGCCGGTCCGCCGAGGAGCCCGCCGACGGCAGCCCCGCCGGCCGGCTCGTCGCCGTCATGGGCGCCAAGGGCGGCGTCGGCACGACCGTCACGGCCGTGCAGCTCGCCCTCGCCGCGTGCGCGGCCGGCCGCGGCACCGCCCTCGTCGACCTCGACCTCCAGTCCGGCGACGTCGCCTCCTACCTCGACGTACGCTTCGGGCGCTCCGTCGCCGACCTCGCCGGCATCCGCGACATCTCGCCGCGCGTCCTCCAGGACGCCGTCTTCCCCCACCCCACCGGCCTCGGGCTGCTGCTCGCCCCCGCCGAGGGCGAGCGCGGCGAGGAGGTCGGCGACCTCGCCGCCCGCCAGATCACCGCCGCGCTGCGCGGCCGCTACGAGACCGTCGTCGTCGACTGCGGCACCCAGATCACGGCGGCCGGCGCCGCCGTCATCGAGACGGCGGACCTCGCCCTGCTCGTGACCACCCCGGACGTCGTCTCCGTACGGGCCGCCCGGCGCATGGTCCGGCTCTGCGAACGCCTCCAGATCCGCAAGCCCGAGGAGACGGTGACCGTGCTCAACCGCCACACCCGCACCGCCGAGATCCAGCCCGCCCTCGTCGAGCGCGCCACCGGCACGAAGACCGCCCGCACGACCGTCCCGGCCGGCTACAAGGAGCTCCAGGGCGCCGTCGACTCCGGCCGCATGCAGGACCTCGACCACAGGTCGGCGGTCCGGCGCGCGCTGTGGACGCTGGCGGGCGAGCTCGGCCTGGCCGCGGCACCGGCGCCTGCCGCGCCGCGGCGCCGGCACGCGATCGGGCCGGGCGGTCCGGGGGGCACAGGCACGGGCGCCGACCAGCTGGCCCCGGTCCCGCTGCCCGGTGCGCGCTTCCGGCGGCGCCTGGGCGGCGACCGCGGCCAGATCGCGGTGGAGTTCGCGGGGCTGCTGCCGCTGATCCTGGTGGCACTGGCGGTGATCTGGCAGTGCGTGCTGGTCGGCTACACGTACTCCCTTGCCGGGCACGCGGCGGATCGGGGTGCCCGGGCGGGGGCGGTCGGGCGGGACTGCGCCGCCGCCGCGCGGGCCGACTTGCCGTCGGAGTGGTCGGCGGACGCGGCCTGTGGCGGCGGGGGCGCCGTGTACACCGCGCGGGTGAGCCTGCGGGTGCCGGTGCTTTTTCCGGGGGCGCTGGACTGGCCGTGGGGCGTGAGCAGCACTGCGGGTGCGGCGAGGGAGGACTGATGCTTTTTCCCACCCGCCCACCCGTCACCCGGAACATCCGGGGCGCTGTTCAGCCCGTCCGGCGGGCGGAGCCCTCGGAAGACACCGGCTCCGTATCCGTCGAGTTCCTCGGGTTCCTTCCCCTCCTCCTGCTCGTCGCGCTCGCCGCCGTTCATCTCGGGCTCGCCGCCTTCGCCGCGCAGCAGGCCGGGAGCGGGGCCCGGGCCGCGGCCCGGGGGATGTCGGTCGACGCGCCCGCCGGCGACCCCGAGACCGTCGCCCGCGAGGCCATGACCGGATGGGTCGCCGGCAAGGCGGACGTGCGGGCCACCGCCTGCGGCGACGCCCGCCGCGCCACCGCGACGGTGAGCGTCGACGTGCCGGCCGTCATCCCCGGGACCGGATTCACCGTCACCCGCCGCGCGACGATGCCCTGCCCGGGGAGGAGCGCCCCATGAGCCTGCGCGCCCGCATCGGCGCCCCCGGCACCCCCGCCGACGGGCGGGAGCCCGGGCACCTGGTGCCCGTCTACCGGGCCAAACTGCTGGAGGAGATCGACCTCGCCGAGATGTCCGCCCTGACCGCGGCCGAGCGGCGCGGCCGGCTGGAGCGGGTGCTCGGGCACATCATCAGCCGCGAGGGCCCGGTCCTCTCCACCGCCGAGCGGGACCGTCTCATACGCCGCGTCGTCGACGAGGCCCTCGGCCTCGGCGTCCTCGAACCGCTCCTGGAGGACCCCTCCGTCACCGAGATCATGGTCAACGGCCCGGACCAGGTCTTCGTCGAACGTGCCGGCCGCGTCGAGCCCGTCCCGGTGCGCTTCGCCTCGCACGAACAGCTGATGCAGACGATCGAGCGCATCGTCTCGACCGTCAACCGCCGCGTCGACGAGTCGAACCCGATGGTCGACGCCCGGCTGCCGACCGGCGAGCGCGTCAACGTGATCATCCCGCCGCTGGCGCTGAACGGCGCGACGCTGACCATCCGCCGCTTCCCCCGCGCCTACACCCTGCGCGAGCTCATCGGCATGGGCACGCTGGACGAACAGACGCTGCTGCTGTTCGCCGCGCTCGTCCGGGCCAAGTTCAACATCGTGGTGTCCGGGCCCACCGGCGCGGGAAAGACGACGCTGCTCAACGCCCTGTCCGGGCTCATCCCGGAAGGCGAGCGGATCATCACCGTGGAGGACGCCGCCGAGCTCCAGCTCCAGCAGACGCACGTCATCCGGCTGGAGTCCCGGCCGCCGAACGTCGAGGGCAAGGGCCGGATCACCATCCGCGACCTCGTGCGCAACTCCCTGCGCATGCGCCCCGACCGCATCATCGTCGGCGAGGTACGCGGCGGGGAGACGCTCGACATGCTCCAGGCGATGTCGACCGGTCACGACGGCTCGCTCGCGACCGTGCACGCCAACAGCGCGGAGGACGCGCTGATGCGGCTGCGGACGCTGGCGTCGATGTCCGAGGTCAAGGTCCCGTACGAGGCGCTGCGGGAGCAGATCCACAGTGCCGTCGACTGCATCGTCCAGCTCGCCCGCAGCGCGGACGGCTCGCGGCGCGTGGCCGAGGTGGCCCTGCTGGACGGCACGCCCCGGGCCGACGGCCGGGCCGACGGTTACCGCCTCGCCACCGTCTGCCGCTTCGACGCCCGGCCCCTGGGCCCCGACCGCGTCGTGCGCGGCGACTTCGCGCACTTCCCCCTCCCCGAGCGCGCCGCGGAACGGCTGCGGCTGGCCGACGAGTCGGTGCCGCCCGCCTTCGGCGTCGCCGGCCACCCCGGCGAGCTCCGGATCCGAGAGACGAGGACGAGATAGCCATGGCCGACCCCGGGCTGGCCGACCCCGCGCTGCTGGCCGTGGGCACCACCGTGCTCTGCGGCGTCCTCGCCGTGGCGGGCGTACGGACGTACGCGACCGGAAGGGCCCGTCACCAGGCCCTCGTCGAGCGGCTCGACGACGCGCCCCCGCCACCGCCCCCGTCCGGCCGCCGGCGCCGCTTCCGCCGGCTGGACCGCCGGCTGCGGGCCACCCGCCCCGGCCGCCGCCTGGAGCGGCGCATCGCCTCGACCGGCCTCGACGTCACCCCCGGCGAGTTCGCCGTGTGCACCGCAGGGGCGGCGGCGGGGCTGTGGCTGGTCGCCGCGGCCGCCCTCGCGCCCTTCTTCGGGCCGCTCGCCGCGGCCGTGGCGCTGTGGTCCGCCGCGGCCTTCCTCTCCTGGCAGCGCCGCAAGCGCATCGAGCGGTTCATCGGCCAGCTCCCCGAGCTCTCCCGGATCCTCGCCAACGCCACCCAGGCCGGCCTCGCCCTGCGCACCGCCCTGAGCATGGCCGCCGAGGAGATGGAGGCCCCGGCCGGCGAGGAGCTCGGCAAGGTCGCCGACCGGCTCGCCGTCGGCCACTCCGTCGAGGAGGCCCTCGGCGAGCTCGCCGAGCGGCTGCCCTCCCGGGAGCTGGTCGTGCTGGTGACCACCCTGGTGCTCGCCAACCGGGCCGGTGGCACCGTCGTCACCTCCCTGCGCAACCTCACCACCACCCTGGAGGAGCGCAAGGAGACCCGGCGCGAGGTGCGCACCCAGCTGTCCCAGGTGACCGTCACCGCCTACGTCGTACCGCTGATGGGCATCGGCACGCTGCTGCTCATGGACCGCATCGTGCCCGGCTCCATCGACCGCATGACCGGCGAGTGGCTCGGCCGGCTCGCCGTGATCGCCGCCTTCGCCCTGTACGGGCTGGGCTTCTTCCTCATCCGCCGCCTGTCGAAGATCGACGTGTAGCCGCTGCCGCTGGAGCTGACGATGGGACTGCTGCTCGCCCTGCTGGCCGCCGCCTCGGTGGCCGGCCTCGCCTACGGCATCGTGCTGTGCCGCAGCGAGGCCCGGCTGCCCGAGGACCTGGCCGTGGCCCTGGAGGTCGGCGCCACCCGCACCACGGCCGTCGGCTCCGCCGTCGACCGGCTCGGCATGCGCTGGGCACCGCTGGTGCTGCGGCTCATGGGTGAGAAGCGCGTGGCGCGCGTCCGCACCCGCATCGACCGCGCCGGCAACCCCGGCGGCCTGACCGTCGACCGGTACGCGGCGCGCCGCGCCGTCTACGGGGCGCTCGGGTTCGGCGGCGCGCTGGTGATGCTCGCGGAGGGGCAGCCTCTCCTGGCGCTGCTGCTCGTCGCCTTCGGGCTGTTCTGGATCGAGGTCGGCATCTGGGCCGCCGTACGCGAACGCAAGGACGCGATCGAGCGCACCCTGCCGGACTTCCTCGACGTCCTCGCCGTCGTCGTCAGCGCGGGGCTCGGCTTCCGGCAGGCCCTGGACCGGGTCGCCGAGCGGTACGAGGGGCCGTGGGCGGACGAGCTGCGCATCACGCTGCGCCGGATGGACATGGGCGTCAGCCGTCGCCAGGCCTTCGACGAGCTGCGGCGGCGCAACGACTCCGAGCAGGTCGCCCAGTTCGTCACGGCGTTGCAGCAGGGCGAGGAGCTGGGCACGCCCATCGTCGACACGCTCGTCGCACTCGCGACCGACATGCGGCGCACCGACGCCCAGCAGGCGCGCCGCCGCGCCGCGCGCGCCGTCCCGAAGGCGACGATGGTCATCACGACCTTCATGGTGCCGGGCACGATGATCCTGCTCGTCGCGGGCTTCTTCCTCGGCTCGGGCATGGACTTCGGCCTCGTCGGGGGCCGTTGAGCCATGGCCGGGTCACCGGCGTTTTCCGCGAAGGGCCTTCGCGTGTGCAACGGGATGTGGCACAGTCGAGCGGACGGCACCGCCGGGGGGTGAGCGCGTGGGAAACACCGGGGAAGGCGTGTCCCAACTCGGCGTTGTGGGAAGGGAATCGGTTCGCACACCCTGTCCCGGGGCTGCTGATCCGGCGTACGTTTCTCGTGTCGCGCACGGCACCACGGGGACTCACCCGCCGGACCGAGGTGGTCCGGCCGTCCACGGAGGGGAACACCACGATGGGCAAGCGCTTACGGCGAGACGACCGGGGGCAGACCTCGATCGAATACCTGGGCATCATCGCGGTGGTCGTGGCGATCATCCTCGTGCTGACCACGACCGACTTCGGCACGATGATCGCGACGGCCATCACCAATCAGATCACCCGGATCACGGGTTGACGCGGAGCCGCACTCCGAAGGACTCCGGGCAGGCCTTCCCGCTCTACATCGCGGCGGTGGCGGGCCTGCTCTTCATCGCCCTGGCCTGCTTCGCGGTAGGCCAGGCGGGCGCCACCCGCAACGGCGCCCAGACCGCGGCCGACGCGGCGGCGCTCGCGGCCGCCCAGGACTACCGCGACCAGCTGCGGACGGGCCTGCTCGCCGCGCTGGGCGCCACCGCCCCCGGCGTGCCCGCCACTCCGCGCGCCACCGCCCCCGGCGCGCCCGCCGCCCCCGGGGCGCCTGCCGTGCCGGCCACCGGGGCCCGCTGGGAGGACTGGCTGGCCGGCCGGGGCGCCGATGCCGCGCTCGCCTGCGGCGCGGCCTCCGCGTACGCCTCCGCGAACGACGCCGACCCGGACCCGGCCTGCGGGCCCGGCCGGACCGACGGCTCCTTCCGGGTCACCGTCCGCTCGGCGCGCCCGGTCGGCCGTACGGTCGTCCCCGGCACCGGGAGCATCCACGCCACGGCGACGGCCGAGGCCGTCGTGGAGCCGCGCTGCGCACCGGCCGTGCCCGGCCAGGACAGACCGCCCCTCTCCCTCGTCTGCGACGGCGAGCGGCTGATCCTCGACCCCGCGCGCCCGGACGGCGCCCCGCGGGCCACGGACCTCTTCGCCGTACGTCTGGACGACTGACCAGCCGACAGCGCCGACCGACCAGCAAAGGAACCCACCATGAGCGTTCGGCACAGGAGAACGGTCCGCGGGGGAGCGGCCGGGGCGGCGCTGGTGGCCGTGCTGGCCGTGGCGGCGGCGGGCTGCGGGGACGACGGCGGCGACGGCGGCGATCCGGGGCCGGCGCACAGGACGTCGGCGGCATCCGGCGAGAACCGGCCGGCCCCGGGAGCCGACGACTCCACGGACTCGCCCGGCGGCCCCGCGTCCGGCGCCCCGGGCGAACCGATAGGCGAGATCAAGGGCCCGGACGGCATCGTCGTCACCCTCACCTCCGCCGTCCGCGTGTCCGGCGGCTTCGTCACCGTCTCCGGCGCGGTCGCCAACCACGGCTCCAAGCCGTACACCCCCCTGACCTGGCGGTCGAAGGAGACGGAGCTGAAGTCCCAGTCGTCCGTCTCCGGCGCCTCCCTCGTCGACCAGGCCGGCAAGAAGCGCTATCTCGTGCTGCGCGACACCGACGGCGAGTGCCTGTGCACGACGGGCCTGGTCAACATCCGTCCCGGCGAGAGCCGTCCGGTCTTCGCCCAGTTCCCCGCGCCGCCGTCCTCGGTCACCGACGTCGACTTCCAGCTGCCGACCATGCCGTCCGTCCGCATCAAGATCTCGGGATGACGGAGCCCGCCATGCCGCCCACGCTCGCGCTCGCCGCCGCGGTCACCACGGTCATCGTCGCCACCGCCGCCCCGTCCCCGGCCGGCGGGACCGGCCCCGGCAACCACGCCGACACCACCCCGCCCGTGCGGATCGACCCCAAGGCCCCCGGGCTCAAGCTGCGGCCCGGCGCGAAGCTCGCCCCCGGCCGGGTCCTCGACATCAAGTCCGTCGTCGAGACCGGCAACGGCACCGAGCGCCGCGAGGACACCAACGTCAACGTCACCTTCGCCCTCCAGGCCGAGGTCCTCTTCGACAAGGACAGTGCCGGCCTCGGCCCCGAGGCCACCGCCCGCGTCCGCGGCATCGCCGACGAGGCGAGGAAGCAGCACGCCACCACCGTCCGCGTCTTCGGCTTCACCGACAACCTCGGCTCGGCCGAGCACGGAGTGGCCCTCTCCAAGCAGCGCGCGGACGCGGTCCAGCGTGAACTAGCCCGCGATCTGGGCTCGTCGGCCGTCTCCTACCAGATCCGCGGCTACGGCGAGCAGTACCCCATCTCCGACAACGCCACGGAGGAGGGCCGCCGCAAGAACCGCCGCGTGGAGATCAGCTTCCCGCGCGGGGGAGCGGACGCCCGCTAGCGCTCCCCGTTGAAGTGTGCCCACGAGCTGCTGCTGAGCCATTACTCCGCGGGTGACGCAACTACGGGCGCGGCCGGTGGAACCAGGCGGTCGTCTCCTTCGTGAGGCAGTTGACCAGCAGCAGCGCGCCCAGCGCGGCCCCGGGGCCGCTCATGGTCTGGCCCATGGCCAGGCTCAGCAGAGCGTTGGCCAGGACGACCGCGCCGAGCACGATCGCGCCGGTGCGTACCCCGGGGCCGCCGGTGGCGAAGCGGGCAGCGAGGATGAACGAGGCGGCGGCGAGGATCAGCGCGAGCCCGGCGGTCGCGTACCGGACGCCGGCCTCGCCGTCGTGGCCCCTGGCGGCCGTGACGGCGAGCAGACCCAGCGCGCCGAACGACTGCAGACCACCGAGGACGTAGAGCACGCCACGCGTCGTCCTCGCCTTGCCGGGCATGGGGACCGACATCTGCATCGGTGCCGACGGGCGGGCGGGCGCCGGCTGCGGGGCGTGGGGGTGGGACGGGCAGGGGTCGGGCGATGCCGGCATGTTCACGATTCTTCCTCGGCTTGAGCGGTGCCCGCGGCGACGCGGGCATGGATGCAGCATGACCTGGGAAAACGCGGACGCGCATTGCCGGGCTCCGGCAGTTTTCACGATCCCCTGATGCCGGATTTCGGCACTTCTCGGCATCTGTCACCCTGGTGCGCGCGCCAAGAACTCGTCAGGGGCGCGTCAAAGAGTGGAGAGGGTACGTGACGCAGCGGGAACTTCCCGAGGAGTATGTGGCCGGCTATGCCGACATCCTCGTCGACGCGTCGGCCACCGGCCGGCGGCTGACCCGGGAGGAGCTGGAGTCGCGCCGGGCACTCGGCGAGCGCGCCGCCCAGGACGGCCACGGGCTGCGCCGGCTCGTCGTCGGTCATCTGTCCGTCACCCGTACCGTCTGGTCCTCCCTCGGCCTGTCCGCCGGCGCCCGCGACGCCGACGGCTTCCTCGCCGCCGCCGAGCAGGCCGTCGACGCCTTCGCCGAGGGCTACGAGCGCGCGCAGCGCCTGGCCGTGCGCCAGGCGGAGGCGGCCCGCCGCGAGTTCATCGACGACCTGCTGCTCGGACGCAGCGACCTGGGCAGCCTCGCCGAGCGCGCCGAACGCTTCGGCCTGCGCCTCGCCCGTACCCACGCGGTCGCCGTGGCCGCCGGCGCGGAGGCTTACGACACCCTGCACCCGGTCACGCGCCGGGTGGAATCGGCCCTCGCCACCCGCTTCGGCGACCGGCACATCCTCCTCACCACCAAGGCCGGGCGGCTGATCTGCGTCGCCTCCGGCGACGAGGACGACGTCCTCACGTACTTCGCCGCGCGGACACTCGACGCGACGCACGGCTGCCGGGTCGCCGTCGGCCGCCCCCATCCGGGCGCGGGCGGCGTGGTGCACTCCTACGAGGAGGCCCTCAACGCGCTGGAGCTGGCGGAGAGGATGACGCTGGACGCGCCCGTGCTGCGCGCCGCCGACCTGCTCGTCTTCCCCGTGCTCACCCGCGACCGCGAGGCGATGGCCGACCTCGTCCGCAACACGCTCGGCCCGCTCCGGCGGGCCCGGGGCGGTGCGCGACCACTGCTCGACACCCTCGGCGCCTACTTCGACTCCGGCTGCGTGGCGGCGGAGGCGGCACGCCGGTTGTCGCTGAGCGTCCGGGCGCTGACCTACCGCCTGGAGCGCATCGCCCAGTACACCGGCGCGGACCCCTCGGACCCGATGCACCGCTACACCTTGCAGACGGCCGTCATCGGGGCACGGCTGCTGGACTGGCCGGCGCGGGAGCTCTAGCCGGATCCTGTGTCATGGCACCAGGTTGCGGCTGTTTCAAGATTCTTTGGCGGATCGTGACCGAGAACCACTCGATCGTGTGGCGCCGCCGGGAACGACATCGCCGCCCGGCGCCATGGGCGCCGGGCGGCGAAGACGGCGATGCGGGTCAGCAGTTGGTGTTGTGCAGACCCGGCGTCTTGAAGTCGCCCTGGCCCTCGACCGCCAGGACGCCGTAGATGCTGCTGCAGCCCAGGTCCTGGTTCTTGAAGGCGTACGTCTTCGTGTCGCCCTTCTTGACCGTGTACGGGTTGCTCAGGTGCGTCGTGCCGCCCTTGTGGTAACCGAACTTCACGGTCACCGGGTCGCCGCCGGTCTTGCCGTACACGAGGTTCACGGTGTGGCCGTTGTCGATGATGGCCACGCAGAACGTGCCGTTGGACAGCTGGGTGCAGGAGGGCCCCGCGTTGCGGATCCCCACCGCACCGTCCGGCTCGTCGGCCGAGGCCGGAACCGCCAGGCCCGCGGCGGCGAGGAGGGAGGTGGCGAGAACGACACCGGCCCGAGTGTGCTTGCGCATGAGGAGAATCCTTTTCCCGCAGATAGCTGGGTTGATCACCGGCCACACTACCCAGGCGAAAATCGGCCAACAAGCCGGGTGTGCAAGTGCGGTTGGCCGGCAAAACGGATTCTGAAATTCCATCTGAACCGGTCTCTCCGGTTCCGTTTTTACGGGCAGACGTGACCTCGTGGCCGTTGTCCGACGGCGGCGATCGTGTTCAGCGTGTTCTTGGGGGCGCAGAAGTTCACGCGGCGGTCGCCGTTCGGCATCGGCGTGCAGGACAGTCCGACGGGGGCGTCGAGATTCCGGTGGGCGACGCCGAGCACCCGGAGGGCGGAGGCGATGGCGGGATCGTCCGGGGAGCCGACCGTCCGGCACCGCATGGGCGTGCGGCCGGCGGCCTGGGCGGTCCCGGTGCCGGCCAGGGAGGCGGCGACGATGAGCGCGGCGGTGGCCACGGCGGTGGACAGCTGGCGGACGGTCGTCTTCACGGGCATCTCCACATGAGTCCTTCGACGGAACGGGCCCCCAGCTTCCCGCCGCACGCCCGTTTCGCGGTGGTGACCAGGCGGAACGCGCCGCAACACCACTCGATGGAGAACTCGCGACGATCACCTGTCACATTCCCGCGCCGCGATCCGTCAGGGCAGTGAAGGCAACGCGAGAACGAAGGGAAGACCACCATGGCAGCACGTTCGATCACCGCAGAGGTTCCGATGGCGTCGCGGATGTCCGACCCCGCGCAGCTCGTACCCGAGCTGGCGGAGGTCTCCGCGGCCCTGTTCAAGGCCACCGGCAACCGCTCGGTCCCGCGCACCACGATCAGCCTGGTCCAGCTGCGGGCGGGCCAGATCGTCGGCAACACGTACCTGACCGTCCTGCACACGGGCTTCCTGCGGAAGGCCGGGGAGACGGAGGAGCGCATCACCTCGGTGTCGTCCTGGCAGGACTCGCCGTACTTCACCGCGGCGGAGCGCGCGGCGCTCGCCCTGGTGGAGGCGGTGCTCCAGCCGTCCGCGCACGGCGAGCGGGTCTCCGACGAGCTGTTCGCCGAGGTGGCCGAGCACTACGAGGAGAAGGCGCTGGCCACGCTGATGATCGCGATCGGGCAGGTCAACTTCTTCATCCCGATCGCACTGATCGCCAAGCCGGTGCCGGGGCGGTCGTTCTCCGAGCCGTGGGTGTGAGATTCCGGGCAGGCTCTTGCCGGACCGAAAGAAGCCGGGACCGGGGTGGGCGCGGTCAGCGCCAGCGCAGGCCGTGCGGCGGGCGCTCGGCGCGGAAGCCGGCGGAACGCGCGCTCGTAGCCGGTGGAGTGGAATGGAGCCAGGCCGAGGGGCGGTTGGCCGAGTCGAAGCATTCGGCCTGCAACGTTCTATGGAGCCACCGTGATACGCATCAAGGTCACCCAGCCTGTCAATGACTCAACTCCGTCAGGTCAACACCGCCTTGACCGCGACGGGCTGTGGGCCGGTCTGCTCAGCAAAGCCGAGAACGCCGTGCCATTCGTCGCCGGCATGACGGAGTGCACTGTGCTGGAACGCACGGACGAGGGCCTGGTACGCGAGGTGGTCGTGCGTGGTGAGCGAATCCGTGAGAATGTCGTCTTCCGGCAAGGGCAGCGTGTCAGCTTTCACCGTGAGGACGACCGCGCCACCTGGGTGATCCACAACGAGATCGGTGAGGATGAATCCGGCGCCCTCACCCTGACCTTTGCCGGCGAGATTCTGTTCCATGGCCAGGGCGCCGAAGTGGAACAGGACAGCGAGGCTGTCGCGGGCATGCGCGCGAGCACGCTCCAGACCGTACGGAACACCCTGGATGTCATCCGGCGTTCGGCAGCAGCTGGTTCCACCGGGTCAGCCGCATAAAGGGAGTTCCGTCCTTCACGGGTAGCTCGGTCAGCTCTGTGGCCGGCGTGGATGGGTCACTTCGACGAGAGCAGGTCTGTTCCTGGCACGCGTCCGGTGTGTCCCCGGCGTGTTCTCCGGTCCTGGTCACACAGTTCCAACGGCCGCCGGGAGCACCCCGGGCACGCCCGTCTCAGAGCACGCGCCGGTAGCGGAGCTCGGTGAGCGTGATCTCGTCGTAGACGTCGTCCTGAACCGCACCGTCGGCCTGATAGCCGGCCCGCTCGTAAAAGCGCCGGGCTCGTTGGTTGTCACGGAGAACCCACAGAGCCGACACCTTGAAGCCCTGGCTCTTCATCAGAGCGTGAGCCTCCCCCAGAAGCCTCCGGCCGATGCCCTTGCCGATCAGGTCCGGCGAGACGTACAGGGCGTAGACCTCGCCTGCCCGCCCCGGACCGGACATCTCGCTTCGGCACGGCCCGAAGCAGACCCACCCCACCGGGCCACGGTCACCGAGCGCCACCAGGTCCCGTGACGTCCGGTGGGGTTGAGAGAACAGCCGCCGCCGCTGACCGGCGTCACCTTCGACCGTCATGGCATCCAGATACGTCTGGGGAACGATGCCGGCGTACGCCGCCTGCCATCCCCGGACCCGGATTGCCGAGACCGCCTCGATATCGGCTCCAGCCATCTCCCGCACATGCACCATCGAGCCACGGTAAGGCCACGGGCACCTTGGAGCGGACCGTTTTTTGGCCCCCTGCCGGGCCTTGAGGGCGGAACCTGCGTACGTTGGCGGCCGGCAGCGCGCTCATCCGGGGCGCGGGCCCGTCCTCGTCCCCGTCCGGGTCGGCGGCCGGCCGTGGAGCGGCGCGCGGCTGATAGCCCCTCGCGAATCGCCTTGTTCTCGCGGGAGGATGGGGGCGCCCGGGACGGCGGGGGAGCGGTGAGGGAGGCGGGGCATGAGGGGCGGGCTCGTCGGGGTGGCGGCACTGGGGGTGCTCATGGCGAGCGGGCCCGCAGGGGCAGCGGCCGATGCCGAGGGGCCCCTGCTGAAGGCCGGTGCGGCGGCGTACGCGGACAGCATCCGGCCCGGGGAGCGGCGGACGTACACCGTGGAGCTGGACGGGGAGTCCAGTGCCTACGTCTCGGCGGTCGCGGTGCCGAAGGCCGGGAGCCGGATGGGAATGCGGGACGGGATCGAGGTCTCGCTGCGGACGTCGGACGGTACGCAGTGCGGGCCGGTGCGGCGCAGGTCGTTCCTGGCGGTCGGCGGTGCCTACCCGGTCGCGGACTACGCGGAGCGCGTCGTGAAGGCGGGCGGCCCGTGCCGGGGCGCGGGGACGTACCGGTTCGTCGTGGAGCGCGGGGACGCGCAGGGCGGGGATGACGCACCGCTGGCGCTGGAGCTGAAGCACGTCAGCGAGCCGCCGCGGAAGGGGGCGGCGGACGGCGGTCCGGTCGCGACCGGCGGCTGGAGCTCCCGGGCGCCGGCGCGGCCGTCCCAGGGAGCGGGCGAGGAGGTCACGGGCGGCAGCGGCTTCGACGACGCGGCCGCGCTCCGGCCGGGGACCTGGAAGGACGAGCTCCGGCCGGGGGAGACCCGCTTCTACCGCGTCTGGGTGGACGCGGGGGAGCAGCTCTTCGCCGACGCGGAGTTCGGGGCGGCGCCCGCGGGCGGGGCGCCTGCCGGCAGTGCGACCACCGGCAGTGCGACCGCCGGCCCGGCGTACGTGGTCGGCGGCGTGCGGCTGGGCGTGAACAACGCCGCCCGCGGCTACGTCATGAACAGGACCAGCAGCTATCAGGGGCGGCCCGCGACCGTCTCCCTCGCCACGCCCCCGGCCGCGTACGGCGGCGCGAACCCCACCGGCGAGGCGGTGCGGGGGATGCGCCTGGAGGGCTGGTACTTCCTCCAGGCGAGCCTGAGCCCGAAGGTGCGGCAGGCGCGCGTAACGGTGACGCTGCGGGTCGATGTCGCCGGTGCGCGCAAGGCCGAGCCGGGCGAGCCGGGCGCGGGCCCGGGCCCGGGCAGCGGGCCGGGGCACGGGGGCGTCGGCGGCGAGTCCGTCGCGGCGGCGGGCGAGAGCGGCCCGCGCCACGAACGGCTGCGGATCATCGGGCTCGCGGGCATCGCCACGGGCACGGCACTGCTGCTGGGACTCGGCGCGTGGACGTTCGCCGCGCGCCGGCGTGGCGGATAGCGGGGCGAGTCCGGTCAGACGGGGGTGCGAAACGCGAACCGCACGCCGGTCATGCGCTCCGACAGCTCCCGCGGACGGCGGATCCGGCGCGTCGTGGCCCGCCGGACAGGCCCCGGGTCAGTCGAGGACGTCGAGCCGCACCCCCGGGCGGATGCCCCAGCCCGCCATCGCGCCCGCCGCCGACTCCAGGACGTGACGTGCCCCCGGCCGGGGCGCGCCGAGACGGCCGGGGCGCATGGTGCACACGCTCAGCACGGTGAAGTCGCGGTCGAGGTAGGCCACGTCGATGGCCATGCGCATGCCGAAGGTGTGCACGCTGCCGGCCGGGGTGAGGAGCAGCGCGCCGTGAACGCCGTCGCGGCCCAGCAGGCCCCGCGTGCGGGCGCGCCAGGAGGCGGCGATCTCCAGGGGGATCACCGGACCGCCGGTGACGCGGAGTTGGGCCGGGCCGTCCTGCCAGCGAGCCATGGGCAGAGGCTATCCGGGCCGCGCGAGGTTATCCACAGGGCGTTGTCCACAGGCCGAGCGGGGCCCGGCGATCTCCCCTAACCTCGTTCCATGTACGCGCTGTTGATCCTCACGGCCGTTCTGTACGGGGCCGTGGCCGGGGCATTGGTGCCGCGCGCCCGGTACCGGCTGGCCGTGGAGGCGGGGCAGGAGTGGCGGTCCGTGGGGCCGTGCGGGCATCCGGTCGCGGGCTGGGCGGGGGCGGCGCGGTGCGGGGTGTGCGGGGAGCGGTACGCGGCGGGCGGATTGTGGTCCGTGGCGGTGACGGCGGCGGTGTGCGGGGGGATCGCGATGGCGGTGGGGGTGCGGCCCGAGCTGGGCGTGTGGCTGCTGATGGCGCCGGTGGCGGTGGTGCTGGCGGCGGTGGACTGGGCGGTGTGGCGGCTGCCCGATGTGCTGACGCTGCCGCTGGCGGCCGGGGCCGTGGCGCTGCTGGGGGTGGCCGCGCTGATACCGGGCGCGGCCGGGTCCTGGCGGCGGGCGCTGCTCGGGGCGCTGGCGCTGGGGGCCGGATATCTGGGGCTGTTCCTGCTGCATCCCAGGGGGCTGGGCTTCGGGGACGTGAAGCTGGCGGTCGGCTTGGGCTGTGCGCTCGGCTGGTACGGATGGGGGGTGCTGATACTCGGCGCGCTGGCCGGGCTGCTGCTCGGATCCGGCTACGGCATCGGGATGCTGATGACGCGAAGAGCCGGGCGTGGGGACGCGATGCCGCTCGGGCCCTTCATGATCGCGGGTGCTTGGGCGGGGGTGCTGGCCGGCGGCTGGGCGGCGGGCTGAGCAGTTGAACGGGTAATGGATCACTTGATCCAAAACCTGTTACGGTCGAGCCATGGCCCGACCGAGGAAGTTCGACGAGGAGCGGGCGGTCGACGCCGCGCTGGAGGCGTTCTGGACCGCCGGCTACGAAGCCACGTCGACCCAGGACCTGTGCGACGCCACCGGGCTGGGCCGCAGCAGCATCTACAACACCTTCAAGAGCAAACACGACCTCTTCCGGCGGGCCCTGCACTCCTATATGGAGCGCAGGACCGGTGAGTTGGTCGAGCTCATGCAGGGCGGGCTGCCCACGCGCGAGAAGATCCGCGTCCTGCTGGAGCGGGTGATCGCCGAGGAGAGCGAGCACGAGGAGGACGGCCGGGGCTGCCTGGTCGTCAACGCGGCCGTCGAACTGGCCGCCCGGGACGCCGAGGTGGCGAGCGAACTCGCGCGCGACTACCGGCACCGGTTGGACGCCCTGGCGTCGGCCTTCGAACGCGGCCGGTGTCAGGGGGACATCGACAGCGCCAAGGACCCGGCGGCCCTCGCCCACTTCGTGATCGCGACCATCGGCGGCCTCCGCGTCTCCGCTCGCGCCGGGGCGGACCGGGCCGTGCTGGAGGGGGTCGCGCGCACCGCTCTCGCGGCGATCTAGAGGGAGCCGGGCCGCCCCCGGAGGTCTCGCGTCTCCGCATCCTCATTTTGAACTGAGCAATACAAAACCTTCAGGGGGGACCCCATGCCGCTCGCCGTCTACATCCTCGCCCTGGGCATCTTCGCCCAGGGCACCTCCGAATTCATGCTGTCCGGCCTCATCCCCACCATCGCCGACGACCTCGGCGTCTCCATACCCGACGCCGGTCTGCTGGTCTCCGGCTTCGCCGTCGGCATGCTCGTCGGTGCGCCGCTGCTCGCCGTCGCCACGCTGCGGATGCCGCGCCGCACCGCGCTGGCCTGCTTCCAGGCGGTCTTCATCGCCGCGCACGTGGTGGGGGCGCTGTCCCCGGGCTACGCGCTGCTGTTCGCGACCCGCGTGGTCAGCGCCGTGGCGTATGCCGGGTTCTGGGCGGTGGCCGCCGCGACGGCGGTGCGGCTGGTGCCGACGGAGAGCAGGGCCAGGGCGATGTCCGTGGTGACCATGGGGCTGAGTCTGGCCACCGTGCTCGGCGTGCCGGCCGGGACGATCCTCGGGCAGCACGCGGGCTGGCGGGCCGTGTTCTGGGCCGTCGCCGCGCTCACCGCCGTCAGCCTGGTGAGCCTGGTGCTGTTCCTGCCGGACGATCGCCGGACGGCCGCCGACGCCGAGGGTGCCCCCTCCGTGCGGCGCGAACTCGCGGTGTTCTCCCGGCCCCGGCTCTGGCTGTCGTACGGCCTGACCGCGCTGAGCTGCGGCTGCGTCATCGCGATCTTCAGCTATCTGGCCCCGCTGCTGACCGAGGTGAGCGGGATGCCGGAGGGCTGGGTCCCGGCCGTGCTGTCGCTGTTCGGCGTGGGCGCCCTCGTGGGGCTGGCCGTCGGCGGCCGGACCGCCGACGCGCGCCCGCTGCCGACGCTCGGCACCGCGCTCGCGGGAATGACGGTCACCTCGCTGGCCCTGTGGTGGGGCGCGGGCAGCGCCCCGGTGACCGTCGTGCTGGTTTTCTTCCTCGGCCTCTTCGGGTTCCTGTCCAGTCCGGTCGTCCAGTCCCGGGTCTTCGCCATCGCCGGCGACGCGCCGACGCTGGTGGGGGCGGTGAACACCTCCGCCTTCAACGTGGGCATCACCCTGGCGCCCATGCTCGGCGGACTGACCATCGACGCCGGACTCGGCTACGCCTCCGTCGCCTGGGTGGGCGCGGCGATCGCGGTGGCCGGACTGCTCGCGCTGATCCCGGCTGCCGCCCTGGAGCGACGCCGGCCGGCCGCGCCCGTCGTGTCGCCCGCCGCATCGGACGCCGCGTCCGTGTCGGTCGTCACGCCCGCGTCGCCGACCGTGCCCGGTCAGCCCCGGGGTGTGAGCGCCGAGCAGCGCTCCGCCACCCGTGTGACGTGCTCGCCGTCAACTCGCTGATGTTTTTCCATAACGTTTTCGGAGCATCTGGAGGGCGATCTTCCGGCATCCGCGGAATGGCTGGTTCTACGCTGTAGGCCCAGTGCTGATGGGCCTGATGCGCCCTTTTGCGTGCCTCGAAACGGCTTTCCGCGCCGCCCTGTTCAAGATCAAAAAGGCCGGGTCCGGTCAGCACGCCACGCACTGTCACCCCTGCCGGTGCGTGGACTACCCCCTCGGACCGGTTATGGTGGAAACCCCCCCTCGGGCCGGTCCGTATCCCCCCCACGGACCGGCCCGTTTTCTTTTCCCGGGATCACTCTCCGTACGCGGGCCTGTCACCCGACGGAAATCCGCCGAACCGACCGGTCGGATTCCGCCAAGGGAATCAGGAACGGGCCGCCCAGATATTGACGCCCTCGGTGCTCACCGCGTACGAATCGATCTCCGCAAGCTCCTCCGGCTTCAGTGGCGCCGCGCCGAGCGCGGCCACATTCGCCTCCAGCTGCGCCACGCTGGACGCGCCGATCAGCGCCGAGGTCATCCGCTCGTCCCGCAGGACCCAGTTCAGGGCCAGCTGGGCCAGGGACTGGCCGCGCAGCCGGGCGATCTCGTTCAGCCCGCGCAGCCGGCGCAGCACGTCCTCGGTGAGCAGCCCCGGGTCGAGCGAGGTGCCCCGCGAGGCCCGGGAGCCCTCGGGGATGCCCTGCAGGTACTTGTCGGTGAGCAGGCCCTGGGCGAGCGGGGCGAAGGCGATGCAGCCCATGCCCTCCTCCTCCAGCGCGTCGAGCAGGCCGTCCTCCTCCGTCCAGCGGTTGATCATCGAGTAGGAGGGCTGGTGGATCAGGGCGGGCACGCCCATCTCCCGCAGCAGCCGGGCCGCCTCGCGCGTCTGCTCGGCGGAGTACGAGGACACGCCGGCGTAGAGCGCCTTGCCCTGCCGGACGGCGGACGCGAGCGCGCCCATCGTCTCCTCCAGCGGGGTGTGCGGGTCGAAGCGGTGGGAGTAGAAGATGTCGACGTAGTCGAGGCCCATCCGCGACAGCGAGGCGTCCAGCGAGGACAGCAGGTACTTCCGCGAGCCCCACTCGCCGTACGGGCCGGGGTGCATCAGATAGCCGGCCTTGGTGGAGATCAGCAGCTCGTCCCGGTACGGACGGAAGTCCTGGGCGAACAGCTTGCCGAAGTTCAGCTCGGCGGAGCCGGGCGGCGGGCCGTAATTGTTGGCCAGGTCGAAGTGGGTGACGCCGAGGTCGAAGGCGCGGCGCAGGATGGCCCGCTGCGAGCCGAGGGTGCGGTCGTCGCCGAAGTTGTGCCACAGTCCGAGGGAGACGGCGGGCAGCTTCAGGCCGCTGCGGCCGCTGCGCCGGTACTCCATGGAGTCGTAGCGTGAAGCGGCGGCGAGGTAGTGGGAGGATTCGGTCATGGCCACCTGATTACCACGGACCCCCGACGGGCCGGGTTGGGACCTCACGACACGCTGGCAGTAGTGTGGCGCCCCTCGACGGGGCGACCGATGTGGCATGGAGGGGCTGGAAGACGTGAAGTTGCGCGACCTGGTGTACAGGCTTTACGCACGCCGGGTGGAGGGCCGCCTCGACCACGCCCAGGTGCCCAAGCACATCGGCGTCATCCTCGACGGGAACCGCCGCTGGGCCCGGGCCGACGGCCGGACGACCGAGCAGGGCCACCAGGCCGGCGCAGACAAGATCTCCGAGCTGCTCGGCTGGTGCGACGAGACGGACGTCGAGGTCGTCACCCTCTGGATGCTCTCGACGGACAACCTCGACCGCCCTGCCGAGGAGCTCAACCCCCTCCTGGCCATCATCGAGAACACCGTCCGCGGCCTGGCCGCCGACGGACGCTGGCGCGTCCACCACGTGGGCACGCTCGATCTGCTCCCGGCCCGTACCCAGTCGGTCCTGAAGGAAGCCGAGCAGGAAACGCTCGGAATCGACGGGATACTGGTCAATGTCGCGGTCGGCTACGGCGGCCGGCAGGAGATCGCGGACGCCGTGCGCTCGCTGATCCTGGAAGCCGCGGAGAACGGCACCTCCCACGAGGAACTGGCCGAGATGGTCGACGTCGACCACATCACCAAGCACCTCTACACCCGCGGCCAGCCCGACCCCGACCTCATCATCCGCACCAGCGGCGAACAGCGGCTCTCGGGCTTCATGCTCTGGCAGAGCGCGCACTCCGAGTACTACTTCTGCGAGGTCTTCTGGCCCGCGTTCCGCAAGGTCGACTTCCTCCGCGCGCTGCGGGATTATGCGGCGCGGCACCGGCGGTACGGGTACTGACGGGGTAGGCCGCGTGGTCTTGCGGCCGGGGGTGCGGGGGTTGTCCCCCGCGTGGTGCAGCGCGGCGCGGCACCGGCGGTACGGGTACTGACGGGCTGACGGGCCGACCGGTCAGCCCGTCCGGCGTTCGAGGACACGCGGCGCGGCCGCGTCCAGGAGCGGGGGTGCCGGCCCCGCCGCCCCCCGACCTGCCGGGAGGCGCCCCGCATGGTCACGCGGTCGAGCGGGAATATCCCCTCCAGGCCGACGGTCGGTCAAAGGACCGTCGCTCTGCCAGCGGACGGCACGGGCCGTCCGCCCGGGAGGCCCTTTGCACCAGGACGACGACCGTGCGGACCGAGCGGAGCCGACGGGGGCACGGACGACGTGGCGGGGGCCGGTGCCCGGCCCCCGAGGGGCCAGGCCCGGCCCGTTCCCCGCGACGACGTCGCGCCCCGACCTCTCCCCGAGGGGGTTCGTCCACCCGTGGTGACCAGCAAGAAGCGCCGTGAGAGCGACCGGCGCACCTTTGTTCTCGACACCAGCGTCCTGCTGGCCGATCCGGCCGCCGTGTCCCGCTTCGAGGAGCACGAGGTCGTGCTTCCCGTCGTCGTGGTCACCGAGCTGGAGGCCAAGCGCCACCATCCCGAGCTCGGGTACTTCGCCCGCAAGGCCCTGCGCCTGCTGGACGAGTGCCGCGTGCAGTTCGGCCGGCTCGACGCGCCGATCCCGATCGGTGAACTGGGCGGGACGCTCAGGGTGGAGCTCAACCATTCCGATCCGGGCATACTGCCCGCCGGATTCCGGCTCGGCGACAACGACTCGCGCATCCTGGCCGTGGCCCGCAACCTCCAGGCCGAGGGGTACGACGTCACGGTCGTCTCCAAGGACCTGCCGCTGCGCATCAAGGCGTCGGCGGTCGGCCTGCTGGCCGAGGAGTACCGCGCGGAGCTCGCCATCACGGACTCCGGCTGGACCGGCATGGCCGAGCTGTCCATCACGGCCGGGCAGGTCGACGAACTCTTCGCCACCGAGCGCGTGTACGTACCGGAGGCGGCCGAACTTCCCGTGCACACGGGACTGGTGCTGCTCTCCGACCGCGGCAAGGCGCTCGGGCGCGTGACGGCGGACGGCTCGGTGCGGCTGGTGCGGGGCGACAGGGAGGCCTTCGGCATCCACGGCCGCAGCGCCGAGCAGCGCATCGCGCTCGATCTGCTGCTCGACCCGGACATCGGCATCGTCTCGATGGGCGGCCGCGCGGGCACGGGCAAGTCGGCGCTGGCGCTGTGCGCCGGGCTGGAGGCCGTCCTGGAGCGGCGGCAGCACAGGAAGGTGATGGTATTCCGCCCGCTGTACGCGGTCGGCGGCCAGGAGTTGGGGTATCTGCCCGGCACCGAGGCCGAGAAGATGAGCCCCTGGGCCCAGGCCGTCTTCGACACCCTCTCCGCGGTCACGAGCGCCGAGGTCATCGAGGAGGTCGTCGGGCGCGGCATGCTGGAGGTCCTGCCGCTCACGCACATCCGCGGCCGGTCCCTGCACGACGCGTTCGTCATCGTCGACGAGGCCCAGTCGCTGGAACGAAACGTTCTTCTGACCGTTCTGTCGCGCATCGGCGCCAACTCGCGCGTGGTGCTGACCCACGACGTGGCGCAGCGCGACAACCTCCGGGTCGGCCGCTACGACGGCGTGGTCGCCGTGGTCGAGAAGCTGAAGGGGCACCCGCTCTTCTCGCACGTCACGCTGACCCGTTCGGAGCGTTCGCCGATCGCGGCGCTGGTGACCGAAATGCTGGAGGACGGGCGCATCTGAACGGATCCGCCCCCGCTCAAGTGGCGCGCGGCAAAGCCGAAGAGCTTAGCCGCGCGCTGTCGTGCCGCGGCACGGTTTCCGCGAAACCGCAGGAGTAAACGGGGTGTGAGCTTTCCCAC
>NZ_JBFAPH010000052.1:0-24438 GCF_040675635.1 Streptomyces sp. NPDC049577 | reverse complement strand
CGGCGGCGTCGCGTGCGTCGTCCACCGTCCGCTCGCCCTCGGCGCGCGCCTCGGCGCCCCGTGGCTGGTCGTCGCTGCCTTCGTCGCGGGTCTCGGGACGTCCCTCACCGCCATCGCCTGGGACACCTCGCTCCAGGAGCACGTCCCGTCGCACGTGCTGTCGCGCGTCTCGTCCTACGACGACCTGCTCTCCTACCTCGCGATCCCGGTCGGCCAGCTGGCCGTGGGCCCGCTGGCCGGGGCCTTCGGCGGATTCCGGGTGGCGACGGCCGCCGGCGCGCTGTACGTCGCGGCCGCTCTGGCCCCGCTGGCGTCTACGGCCGTCCGCCGGCTGCCGCACGGTGCAGGACGACCTGCCGCGTCGCCGTGAACCCGCTCCTCTCGTAGAACGGGACGAGCCGCGCGCTGCAGAAGAGCGACACGACGGACACGCCGCCGAGCTGTGCGAGCAGGCAGGACATCAGCTCGTGCCCGACGGCGTTCCCCCGGCAGCCGTCCCGGACGACGACGTCCTCCACGTAGCCGCGCAACGCCCCGTCCGTCACCGCCCTGGCGAACCCGACCAGCTCCTCGCCGCGCCAGGCACCGGCGGCCGGGAACCGCCCGAGGACCTCGGCGACCTGTTCCCCGGTGCGCTCGGGCCACCATCCTTCCTGGCGGTAGAGCGCGAGCACGGCGGCGGGGGGTATGGGGCGCTCGGCGTGCGATGCGCAGGTGATGCCGTCGGTCATGTGTGTTCTTCCGTGGCGCACGGACCGAAGTCCTCGTCGGGTATCCGGGTCAGTCGGCGCACATGCCGACGAGCCGCTGCGGGGTGATCCTGACGAGGTTCACGGTGGCCGGCACCGCAGGGTTCACCTCGTCAAGAAGCTTGTGTGCGGCAGCGTTCGACTTGATCGTCGCACCCGCGACCCCAGCCGGGCCAGGCCGGCAGGCGGTGCCGGACCGGCACCCCTTGAGGAAGACATACGATCGACTGTATTCTTTTCTGCATGGCGCAACCCGTCCTCACCGAGGCGACCGACCCGTTCTGTCTGGACCAGCCGGATGCCGTGGCCCTGCTGGCCGGGGCCCCGTGGCGCAGATATGCCGTCATCGGCGACAGCCTTTCGGCGGGCATCGGCGATCCCACCCCCGGCTACCGGAATCAGGGCTGGCCGGACCGGGTCGCCGGTGTCCTGCGATCCGTCCGGCGGGATCTCGACTACCTCAATGCCGCCGAGATCGGGGCGACAACCGCCCGGACCATCGAGAATCAGGCGGCCCGCATGGCCGAGTTCTCCCCGGACCTGCTCCACGTGCCGTGCGGGGCCAACGACATCGTGCGGCGCAGGCCGGACTTCGGTGGAACAGAGCGAACGCTTCGGCAGATGTACGACCTGGCGAAGGACACCGGCGCCCTGCTGACCACTTTCACGCTCGGCAGGGCGTATGTCGTCCCGGCCTTCCCCGACTGGCCGGAGCGCATTGCCGCGGTCAACGAGATCGTGCGCGGTCTGGCCGCCGAATACGGCGCCATCGTGGTGGACATGTGGGATCACCCGGTCAACGACCGCGCCAACCTGCTCAGTGAGGATCGCCTCCACTTCTCGACCTCGGGTCAGGCCGTGATGGCGGCCGAGATGGTCAAGAAGCTGGCCGATTCCCTGGGCCGCGCCACATCCGCTTGATTCCCGCCCCAGGGCGCACCCCGACGAACAAAGAGGTCTCTCATCGTGGCAAGCAGTCAGCAATCAATCAGCCGGCCGACAGTGGCCGCGAAACCCGATGCCATTCCGTGGATGACGATATCGGTGGTCCTGACCGCCCTGTTCATGGCGGTCCTCGACTCGTTCATCGTCGTGGTCGCCGACCCTTCGATCGTGGCGGACCTGCATGCCTCCGACAGCGATGTCCAGTGGGTGCTGGCGGGTTATCAGCTGAGTTACGCGGTCTTCATCATCACCGCCACTCGCCTGGCCGACCTGTTCGGCCGCAAGCGGATCTTCCTTCTCGGAATGACTCTGTTCACCCTGTCGTCAGTCGCTTGCGCGCTGTCGCCGAACGCGGGCAGCCTCATCGCCGCACGTGTTGTCCAGGGTCTGGGGGCGGCTCTGATGGTGCCCCAGGTGTTCGCCTACGTCACGGTGCTGGTGCCGGCGGCGAGGCGGCACAGCGTGTACGGCGTGCTCGGCATCGTCATGGGAATGGCCACCATCGGCGGACAGGTCGTCGGCGGACTGCTGATCGGCGCCGACCTGTTCGGTTCCGGCTGGCGCCTGGTGTTCTGGGTGAACGTGCCGATCGGCATCGCCATGCTCCTGCTCGCCGTGCGCTACGTACCGGAGACGGGCCCGGCCGCCGCCCGCAAGCTGGACATGCCGGGCGTCCTGGTGCTCAGCACGGCCCTCTTCCTCCTGGTGCTCCCGCTCATCCAGGGGCAGCAGGCGGGCTGGCCGGGCTGGGTCTGGGCCTGTTTCGCGGGCAGCGCGGTCGCGTTCGGCCTGTTCGTCGCGATCGAGCGGAGCCTGGAACGGCGTGGCGGGGATCCGCTGGTGCCGCCGGCGCTGTTCGGCCAGCGCTCGTTCTCGCTCGGGATCGTTCTCGTCCTCGCCCTGTACGCGCTGATCTACTCGTATTACCTGGCCCTGTCGGTGACGCTGCAGCAAGGCCTCGGCATGTCGGCGCTCGGCGCGGGCCTGGTCCACACGCCGGCCGCCATCGCGTTCTTCGTGTTCAGCATGGTGGCGAGCCGGATGATCCCGAAGTACGGAAGACGCGTTCTCGAAGTCGGGGCGATCATCCTGGCGAGCGGTTACCTGGCGACCGGCCTCCTGCTGGTGTCCGGCCCGCGGATCACTCCGCTGCTCGTGATCCCCACCCTCATTCTGCAGAGCGTCGGTGGCGGGCTGGTCATCACCCAGGCGCTCAACACGGTGCTGAGCCACGTCAAGCCGGAGTCGGCCGGTGTCGCGTCAGGGGTCCTGTCCACGGCCCAGCAGTGCGGCGGAGCGATTGGCGTTGCCGTTATCGGGGCGGTCTTCTTCGGCTCGTTCCATCCTGCGGCGGCCGGCAGGGTCGCCGCCGCCGGTCACGCCTTTGCCGTCGCGTCCTTCGGGACGTTCGCCATCGCTGTCATGGCCGGCGTTGTCGTCTTCCTTCTGCCGAAGCGGCCGGCGGCCCAGGCCTGAGTGCGAGGATCAACGGTCGTGGCTCGGACCGCGTCATTGCGGGGCGTTGTCACTGCGGGGCGGTGCTATGGCGGGGCGGTGCTATTGCGGGGCGGCCAGCAGGCCTTCGACGATGCGGCGGACCTTGCTCACCGCGCTGTCGTCCCCGAGCCGCAGAGCCGTGTTGGCGGCACACAGCAGCGCGTCGATCTGGAAGACGGCGAGTTCGACGTCCAGCTCGGCGATCTCACCGCTGTCCATGGCGTACCGCAATTCGCCGGCGATGACGTCGAGCCACTCCCGCTGATCGCGGAAGAGCGCGTCATGGACGGGCCCGGACCTGCCGTCGAAATCCGCGAGGTTCGCGGCTCGAAAGCATCCACCCGCGAACAGCGGGGTCGAGGCGTAGACGACCCACTCGTCCAGCAGTGCGCGCAGGCGTGCGACCCCGCGCGGCGCGGACCTGGCCGGCCGGACGACATGGTCGATGAACATCTCGCGGGCGAAGTCGACGACCGCCAGTTGCAGCGCTTCCTTCGACTTGAAGAGCGTCTGGATGCCCGCCTTGCTGAGCCCGGTGTCCGTGGCCAGGCGGCCGAAACTGAGCCCTTCGAGACCGTCGAGCGAGGCGATGTCGACCGCCCGCTCCAGTACGGTCCTCCGGGTCCGGGCACCGCGCAGGAGGCGTTTGTCGGTGACATCTGCCATGGCACTACCCATACGGTCGATCGTACCCCAGGGCCGGCAGGCCCGGTCATGCCCTTCCGAGCGGCGCGGCCGAGCGCGAACCGGCGGCTCATGAGTGTCGAAATGGGTATTTCTGTGCTTTCATGACCGTGACTCTCTTCGGCGGAGGCGCTCATGCGAAACGCGGAGACGAATCACCAGCCGCACAGGGGCATGCTTCTGCGACGGCGACGGCTCCTGGCGGGCGCCGCCGCCCTGGCGCCGCTGCTGACCAGCACGGGAAGGGCCACCGCCCGCCCCTCGCAGGGCCGTGGCGGAGACGCCGGCACGCCCGCCGAGCCGATACCGTCCACCGCCGCCGACTGGGCGGATGTCGCCCAGGCCCTGGGGCGGCCGGGAAACATGATCCGGGGCGTGTACTACCACACGGGATTTCCGCGGACGGATCTCCGCGTCGTCACCCGGGGAATCACCGTCACACCGGCATTGGCCCTCGGTTCGCACGTATCGTTCGTGCGCTACAGCGACGACAGCTTTCTCATCATGGGCGATCTCGTCGTCACGGAAGGCGAGCTGCAGAAAACGACCGACGCACTGCGCACCCGGGGATTCATGCAGACGGCCATTCACAAACACCTGCCCGCCCAGAATCCCGACGTCTGGTGGACGCACGTGCACGCGCACGGCTCCGACCCCCTCCCCCTGGCCCGCGGCCTGCGCGCGGCCCTCGACCACACCGCCACCCCGCCCGCCGAGAAGCAACCGGCCACCCCCGCCCCGCCCGCCGGCCTGGACACGGCCGGCATCGACGCCGCGCTGGGCACCAAGGGAACCGCCGGCATCGGCGTCTACACCGCCACCTTCATCCGTCGTGAGACCATCGTCGACCTGCACCGCGTCCTGCCGCCCGGCCTCGGGGCGACGACGGCGCTCATCTTCCAGCCGCTCGGCCGCGGACGGGCCGCCCTCAGCGGCGACTTCGCCCTGATCGCCGAGGAGGTCGAGGACGTCATCTCGGCGTTGCGCGACGGCGGGATCGACCTCGTCGAACTGCACAACCACGGTCTCACCGACGAACCCCGGCTGTTCTTCATCCACATCTGGGCCGTGGACGACCCGATCAGGCTCGCCCGCGCCCTGCGTAGGGTCGTCGACCTCACGAATGTCGTCGCCGCCCCGGCGGCATAGCCGCCGCTATGGGGCGTTGGCCTGTTTCCTCCCTACGGCCTTGCCGCGGCACCGGACCGGAGCAATGATCACCGTTCGTACCGACGTGATCACTCACCCGGACTGGAGCCGACCCATGCCCTCTCGGAACTCTCGCGCCGCCCTCCGCCGCGTCCTCGCCGCCGGCACGGCCGCCGCCGCCCTGACCCTCACCCTCGCCCAGGGCGCGCAGGCCGCCGCGCCCGCCCCGGTGAACCCCGTCCGTACCGCCGCCGCGCCCGCGTCGGCCGCGTCGGAGAACCCGTTCGACGTGATGGACCTGGACGGCCTCCGGGCGACACACGAGTTCATGTGCCCGGCGGGCCACTGCGTGGACTACTGGTCCCTCGTCCTGACCGAGGACCGGCTGGGGCGGCACTACTCGGGCGGGCGGTTCTTCGTCTACGCCCCGGCGACGGGCGAGTTCAGCTTCTTCCTGAACACCGACATAGCGACCCGCACGGTCAGCAGGCCGGAGCAGGTCCGCATCGTCGACGTCGACTTCCTCCGCTCCCACCCGCGCGTCGAGGTCCGCTACGGCAACCCGGACCACCCGAGGAAGGCGAGGACCGTCGCGACGTCGACGATCTGGATGTAGCCGGCGGCCGGCGCGGCGCGGTTCACGCGGCCGGCGCCTTCGCCACGGCTTCGAGGGGCATCTCCCGGCCCGGCCGGCGGCGCTGCGCCCAGCGCACGGCGAGGGGCGCCGCCAGGCCGGTCAGGGTGAACAGCGCTCCCACGACGTACCATCCGGGGCGCCCCCAGGTGATGCACAGGGAGATGAGCAGCCCGGGCCCGAGCGCCTCGGAGAGTCCGGCACCCAGGCCGAACACCCCGAGGTACTGGCCGGTGGCGTGCTCCGGGGCGAGGGCGAAGGACACCTCGAACCCCGCGGCGGAGTGCCACAGCTCGCCGACCGTGTGGACCAGCACCGCGACCATGAGCAGCGCGGCCGCGGCCCACGCCGGCACCCCCGAGGACAGCGAGATCAGCGAGCAGGAGACGAGGAAGACCACGCCCGCCCGGCGGTAGGCGCCGGCGCCGGCGGCGGGAGAGTCGATGCCGCGACTGGCCCGCACCTGGAGGGCGACGACCATGACGGTGTTGACCAGCATGGTGCCCGAGATGAGCCAGCGCGGGGCCGTGGTGGCCTCGACCAGCCAGAGCGGGATGGCCACGGTGAGCACCTTGAACTGGATGGCCATGACGCCGTCGAGCGCGGTGATCAGCAGGTAGGGCCAGTCCCGCAGGGCGATCCAGCGGGGCCCGTCGGTGGCGGGCCCGGGAGCGACCGGCGGCAGGAGGACCAGGACGGCCGCGGAGGCCGCGCAGGAGACCGCGATGCCGACGACCAGGAGCTGGTAGGCGGTGGCGGTGCCCACCTGGACCGCCCAGCCCGCCAGCAGCGCGCCGAGCGAGATGCCGATGTTCGTGACGGCGCGGAGGTACGCCCGGAACTCCTGCGGCCGGTCCCCTCCGTAGCGCCGGATGAGCGGACTGCGGGCGGCCACTCCGGCCGCCTGCGCGCTCGTGGCCGTACACACGGCGAGGACGAACGGCCAGAAGCCGTCCACCGCCAGGAAACCGGCCGTGGCCAGCGCGCGCACCACGAGGGTGGCCGCGTAGACGCCGCGCGCTCCGCGGGTGTCCGCGAGATGGCCGACCGCTATCCCGACGGCCAGCGACACGAAGCCGGCTATCCCGAGGCCGAGCCCCACCTGTGTCGCCGGCAGGTGAACCGCCTGGGTGAAGTACAGCACCCCGGCGGTCAGATAGAGACCGCTGCCGAGGGTGTAGACGAAGTTCGAGGCGGCGATGGCCCGTTGCGGTCCGGCCTCCGGCATCAAGTGGGGCATGGCATGGCTCCGCGTCCTGGCTGGCGGTAAGGGACGTTGGCGGTAAGGGACGTTCAAGCTGTTCGCATATTACGGGCGGTGGGCGGCGTCGCACAGGGGTTCCGCAACGGTCGTCAGCCGGTGAGCATCCGGACGACGAGGTAGAAGTTCAGGCCGATCACGAGCGCGGCGACGACGGACGCCGCGACCGTGGTGACGGGCCGGTTCGCCAGGGGGCCCATGACCTTGGGGGCGTGGGTGAGCAGGACCAGCGGAACCAGGGCGAACGGAATGCCGAACGACAGGACGACCTGTGACCACACCAGGGCGTCCGTCGGGTCGGTCCCCGCGAACAGCAGGATCACCGCCGGCAGGAGGGTGACGGCGCGGCGCAGGGTGAGCGGCAGGGTCCTGCCGAGGAACCCCGACATGATCACCTGGCCCGCGTAGGTGCCGACCGACGAGGACGCGAGCCCCGAGGCGAGCAGGGCGATCGCGAAGGCGAGCGCCGCGTGACGGCCGAGCGTCTCGCCGAGTCCGGCGTGGACGTCGCCGATGGTGTCCACGGACCGGTTGGCGGAGTGGAAGAGCTGGGCGGAGATGATCAGCATGACGGCGTTCACGACGCCGGCCAGTCCCAGACCGGTCAGCACGTCGCGCCGGACCGACCGCAGTTGCCCACCGGCCGGTCCCGGCCGGCCGGCTCCCCGCGTGCGGGCGCCGGTGAGGCTGGAGTGCAGGTAGATCACATGGGGCATGACGGTCGCCCCGAGGATCCCCGTGGCGAGCAGGACGCTCTCCTCGCCCGAGAACGCGGGCACGGTTCCCCCGGCGATCCCGGGCACGTCGACGCCCGCCAGCGCGGTGTCGAGCAGGAAGCCGGCGACGATCACGACGAGCAGGCCGGCCACGGCCACCTCGAAGCGCCGGTGGCCGCGCGTCTCCAGGCTCAGCACCGCGAAGGCCGCGAGACCGGTGACGAGTCCGCCCAGCGGCAGCGGCAGCCCGAAGAGGAGGTTGAGCGCGACGGCGCCACCGATCACCTCCGCGAGGTCGGTGGCGATCGCGACCAGTTCGGCCTGCGCCCACAGTCCGAGGACCACCGGGCGCGGGAAGTGGAGGCGGCACATCTGCGGCAGGTCCCGGCCGGTGGCCAGGCCGAGTTTCGCGGACAGGAACTGCACGAGGAACGCCATGAGGTTGCCCGCGATGACGACCCACAGGAGGAGGTAGCCGTAGCGGGAGCCGGCCGCGAAGTTGGTGGCGAAGTTCCCGGGGTCCACATAGGCGATGGCCGCGACGAACGCGGGCCCGTACATCGTCACCCGCCCGCCGGCCGCCTTCCGCGGGGGCGCGGTCATCACTGTCACGGCTCCTCCACCTCTCCCACCTGCTTGCGGGCAGCCAGCCACAGCCCGATCGTCTCCCAGAGCACGAGCACGGCCCCGGCCGCCGCGAGTCCTCCCCCGGAGCGCGGTTCGCCCCCCAGTGCCAGCGCCCCGCCCGCCGGCGCCATGACGGCACCGGTCGCGGCGAAGACCCGGAGCCGGCCGATGTGGTCCGCCGCTCGTCTCACGGGGCGGGTCCCGTCGCGCGGGCCATCACGCCTCCAGTACGTGGTCCGCGATGCGCCGGCCGATCTCGAGCGATGCGGTGGCCGCCGGGGACGGCGCGTTGAGCACGTGGACCTGGCCCCGGGCGCGCATCAGCAGGAAGTCGTCGACCAGCGTGCCGTCGGGGCGCAGGGCCTGGGCCCGGACTCCGGCGCCGGCGCGCACGATGTCCCCGGTCTCGATGCCGGGCACCAGGCGCGCGAGGCTCTGGGCGAACCGCCGCCGGGACAGCGACCGGACGACCTCGTCGACGGCCGTGCGCGAATAGCGCTTGGCGAGTCGCCACAGGCCCGGATAGCCCGCTGCCGACGCGACGTCGCGGACGGAGACGTCACGCCACCGGTATCCCTCGCGGCGGAGGGCGAGCACGGCATTCGGCCCGGCGTGCACGCTGCCGTCCAGCATGCGGGTCAGGTGCACGCCGAGGAACGGCAGGGCCGGGTCCGGCACCGGGTAGACCAGTCCGCGGACGAGGTGCCGTACGGCGGGTCGCAGCTCGTAGTACTCCCCGCGGAACGGCACGATCTGCACCGGCGGGCGCAGTCCGGCCAGGCGGGCGATGCGGTCGGCGTGCAGGCCCGCGCAGTTCACCAGGCGGTCGGCGCGGACCGCGCCGTGGGGCGTGCCGACCTCGAACCCGCCGCCCCTGCTGCGGATGCCGGTCACGGGCGTGGTGAGCCGCAGATCGGCTCCGGCCTCGGCGAGGTCCTCGACCAGGCGGGCGCAGACACCGGGGAAGTCGATGATCGCGGTGGTCTGGACGTGCAGTGCCTGGAGGCAGGCGACGTACGGCTCCATGTGACCGGCCTCCTTGGGGCCGATCAGCCTGGCCGGCACCCCGTTGGCCTCCGCGCGCGAGGCGAGCGTTCGGAGAGCGGGGAGTTCGTCGGTCCTGGTGGCGACGATCAGCTTGCCGCACACCTCCACCGCCACGCCGCGGCTGCGGGCGTAGGCCACCATGGACCGATTGCCCTCCAGCGCCATCCGGGCCTTGTCCGAGCCCGGCGCGTAGTAGACCCCGGCGTGGACGACCCCGGAGTTGTGGCCGGTCTGGTGCGCGGCCCAGGTGGTCTCCTTCTCGCACACGGTGACACGCGCGCCGCGGGCGACCAGCGCGTGGGCGACGGCGAGTCCGACGATTCCGCCTCCGATCACCGCGACGCGGGGACCCGGTGGCCGTGCTCCGCGCGAGGGGCCGCCCGCCTCCTGGGTGCTCCCCGTGTTCTCCGACGATCTGGCAGACATGTCCATGAATCACTCCGGGCCTGTTCCGATGACGGGCGATCGGCCGTGCCGATCGGTGCGGTGGGCATCGTTGCCTCACCGCGGGTCGGGCCGCGTGGCCGCCTCAGTCCTTCGCTTCCGCGAGCACCGCGTGGATGCGCTCGACCCCGGCGACCAGGTCCTCGTCGCTCAGGGCGTAGGACAGCCGGAGGTAGCCCGGGGTGCCGAAGGCCTCCCCCGGGACGACGGCCACCTCGGCCTCGTCCAGCAGCAGTCCGGCCAGACCGGCCGCCGTGCCGACGCGCCGCCCCCGGATCTCCTTGCCGAGCAGGTCCTTCACCGAGGCGTAGACGTAGAAGGCGCCGTCGGGTTCGGGGCACCGGACTCCGTCGATCTCGCCCAGCATCCGCACGATCGTCCGCCGGCGCCGGTCGAAGGCCGCCCGCATCCGGGAGACCGCCTCCAGGTCGCCGGACACCGCGGCGAGCGCGGCGGCCTGGGCGATGTTGCAGACGTTCGACGTGACGTGGGACTGGAGGGTCGTCATGGCGGCGGCGATGTCGTGCGGGGCGACGGCCCATCCGACCCGCCAGCCGGTCATGGCGTACGACTTCGCCACACCGTTGACGACGACGCACCGGTCGCGGATGTCCGGCACGACGGCCGGCAGCGAGTGGAACTCCGCGTCACCGTAGACCATGTGCTCGTAGATCTCGTCCGACAGCACCCACAGCCCGTGCTCGGCCGCCCACGCGCCGACGGCCTCGGTCTCCGCCCGGCCGTACACCGCGCCTGTCGGGTTGGCGGGCGACGAGAACACCAGCATGGCCGTGTTCCCCGTGCGGGCGCGCTCGAGTTGTTCGACGCCGACGCGGTATCCGGTCGTCTCGTCGGCGAAGACCGGCACCGGGACCCCGCCGGCGAGCGCGATCGCCTCCGGGTAGGTCGGCCAGTACGGTGCGGGCACGATGACCTCGTCACCGGGGTTCAGCAGTGCGGCGAACGTCTCGTAGATCGCCTGCTTGCCGCCGTTGGTCACGACGACCTGCGCGGCGTCCACGTGGTGGCCGGCGTCGCGCATGGTCTTCGCCGCGATGGCCTCCCGCAGCTCGGGGAGGCCGCCGGAGGGTGAGTACCGGTGGAACCGGGGGTCGTGGCAGGCGGCCGCCGCGGCCTGGACGATGTGCTGTGGCGTGGGGAAGTCCGGTTCGCCGGAGCCGAAGATGATGACCGGGCGCCCGGCGCGCTTGAGCGCCTTGGCCTTGGCGTCGACGGCGAGGGTGGCCGACTCGGCGATCGAGGCGACGCGCGCGGAGGCGCGGCCCCGGGTGCCGGTGATCATGTCGTTCTGTACCACTGTTCTTCTCCCGCCTCAGGAATCGGGGTTGGCCCGGGCCACGACGACCGGCTGGTAGTAGCCGCTCCGGCCCTCGTGAACGACCCCGCGCGGATCGTCGTGCTCGGGGAAGAACCACCGGATGTCGGTGAATCCCCCGGCGGTCAGGGCCGCGTCGAACTCGGCGCGGCGCAGGGCGCGGTAGTCGGTGGTGCGCACGGCGGTGTTCCAGCCGTCCTCGCCCGGCTTCCGGGTCAGCAGGATGTGATCGGCGGTCAGCGTGCGCCGGTCCTCGGCCCAGTCCCACGCCTGGACGACGATGCTGCGGTCGTCGCCGGTGCCGAACATCTCCGGGACGAGGCCCCGGACGTCGTCCTTCAGGATCCGGTCGTAGTCCCGGATGGTCGCGAGGAAGACGCCGCCGGGACGCAGGCAGCGGCGGATCGAGGCCAGGGCCCGGGCCAGGTCGTCGTCGGTGAGCAGGTGCGTCAGCGAGTTGGCGCCGGAGACGACGGCGTCGAACGTGCGGTCCAGCCGGTCGGCGACCCGGCGCACGTCACTGGTGACGAACTCGGCGTGCAGTCCGCGGGACGCGGCCTCGCGGCGGGCGCGCTCGACGGCGCGCTCGCTGAGGTCCGATCCGGTCACCCGGTATCCCCTGGCGGCCAGGGGCAGTGCCTGGGTGCCGATGCCGCAGGTGCAGTCGAGGACCTCGGCCGACGGCCGCACGCCCGCGGCGGCGAGCAGCGCGGCGAGGGCGTCGGTGTAGTGGACGGCGAAGCCCCACCAGTCGTCGTACATCCGGTGGTAGGTCTCGGCGAGGTCGTCGTAGAACTCTTTCGGATCACGGTCTGGCATGCCGTTCCTTCGCGGAGGCCGCGGTCGGGGGATCGGGGGTGGGCGGGCCGGCGCGCGGTGCGGGACGGGCGCCGCGCGCCGGCCGGTTCTGCCGGGTGCGGCCGGTGTCAGCGGGCGATCAGATTGCTGATCTCGATCAGGTTCCGGTCGGGGTCGCGGACGTAGACGCTGTTGATCGGGCCGAGGGCGCCCACGCGCTCCACCGGGCCCTCCTCGATCACGGCGCCCTGGGCCTCGATGTGCGCGGCGACGTCCTCGACGGGGTCCGTCACGATGAAGCACAGGTGCTCGGTGCCCGGGCCGGGGTTCTCGGCGGTCGGCTCGATCTCCTTGCCGACCTCGTGCAGGTTGATCTTGCTGTCGCCGAACCGGAGGGCCTTCCGGTCGTTCACGAGGCTGTTGAAGGTCACGACCTCCATGCCCAGCACCCGGCTGTAGAAGTCGACGGTGGCGTCGATGTCGTTGACGGTGAGGACGGTGTGGTCGAGCCGCTCGTACTTCATGGGATCTGCCTCCTGTGGTGGTCAGTGCTGCGGTGCGGGCAGGTCGTGCTCGACGGTGGCGACGGGGCCGATGCCCACGAGCTCCGCCAGGTCGTTCAGGTCCTGGAGCACGGACTCCAGGACCGGTATGCCGTGGTCCAGCCGGGCCCGGGTGAACCGGTGGCGCCGCTCGCCGGGGATGCGGACGGGGTCCTGCGGGTCGACGCCGGGGGCGCCCTGGACCTCCCGGGCCAGGCTCGCCGCCGCCGCGGCGATGGCGCCGGGATCGCCGAGCGCGTCCAGGCTCAGGCAGAACACGAAGTGGCCGAGGCCCGCCTCGCCGCCCCGGTAGGTGTGGCGGCTCCACCGGGCGCCGGCGAGCGGTCCGCACAGCAGCTCGATGAAGAGGGCGAGGCCCGACCCCTTGTGCCCGCCGTGGTCCGCCTCGCCGCCGCCCAGCGGCAGCAGGGCGTGTCCCTTCCGGTTGATCAGCCCGGTCACCGTTCCGGTGATGTCGAGGGAGGGCCGGCCGTCGGGACCCAGCGCCCAGCCGGTCTGCATGGGCTTCCCCGTGCGGTCCAGCTGTTCGAGTTTGCCGCGGGAGACGACGCTGGTGGCGCCGTCGAAGCAGAGGATTCCCCCGGCCGTGGGGACGGCGTAGCAGAACGGGTTGGTGCCGAACATGGGCTCACTGGTGCCCATCGGCGCCACCTGCGGGACCGCGTTGGTGGACACCATGGCGAACATGCCCGCGCGGGCGGCCCGTTCGGCGAACCAGCCGGCGATGCCCATGTGGTTGGAGCGGCGGACCATCACCGCGGACGTGCCGTACTCGCGCGCCTTGCCGACGGCGAGGTCGACGGCCGTGCACAGCGCGGGCTGCCCCAGCCCGTTGTGCGCGTCGACGACGCACACGCTGCCCTTGTCGCCGACGACCTCGGGCACGGCGTCCCGGTTGATGTCACCGGTCTTGAGCCCTTCGACGTAACGGCGCAGACGGGCGACGCCATGGCTCTCGACGCCGGCCAGGTCGGCCGCGACCAGCACATCGGCGGTCACCGCGGCGTCGGCGGAGCTCGCGCCCGCGGCGCGGAGCGATGCGGCGGTGAAGCGCGTCAGCTCGGCCGCCTCGACGATCAGGCGCGCGGGCGCCAGGTCCCCGGCGCCTGTCATGAGGCGTTCCCCGGCTGTCCCGGCGGGGTGGTCCGGACCGTGACGGCCCGGCGGATCCGTGCCTCCTCCGCGTCGATGTCACCGTCGATCGGCACGTCGAAGACGGCCGTCACCGCCCGGTTCGACGACTCGGTGATGCGCAGCAGTTCGTCGCCGCGCTTCTTGAGGACGAACAGCTCGTGCAGGGTCGCGGGCGCGTGCGGGTCGACGGGCCGCAGCTCCGGCCAGATGCCGGTGGTGTCGGCCAGCCAGCGGGGCGTGACCCCGTCGAGGCCGTCGACCGTGACGTCGCGCAGGATCCCGGGGACGTGCTCGAAGTAGATCTGCCGGCCGCGGCGGCGGAATTCCGGCGCGTACTCGGCCGGGCGGCCCATGGCGATGTCGATGAGCACCGGTTCGACCGGCTGCCCGCTCGCCAGGTGGTAGAGGTGCAGGCAGGCGTCGCCCGGGGCGCGCGCCGCGATCTCCATCAGGACGACCCGGCCGTCGTCGGTGATCCGGTACTCGGCGTGTGCGAACCCGTTCTCGAACCTGAGCCGTTCGACGACGCCGTGCTGCGCCTCGACGATCAGGCCCGTCTCGCGCTCGTCCAGGTTGTCGGGCGGCGTGGTGTGGATCAGCTCGACGAAGAACTCGGTGGCGTCCTCGTTCGTGCCCTTCTGGGTGAGCAGGGTGACGACGGGCTTGCCGTCGACGACGAGCGAGTCCACGTTGTACTCGCGGCCCCGGATCCGCTCCTCGACCAGGATGCGGCTGCCGGGCTCCAGCTCGGCGACGATGCCCGCCAGGTCGTCCGGTCCGCCGACCGTGCGGACGCCGATGCTGGACTCGCGGTCGAGCGGCTTGACCGCGGCCGGGAAGGCGCCGTCGTAGGCGGCGGCCAGGTGCTCGGCCTCGTCGCGGTCCATGGGTCCGCCCTCGGGGGCCGTGACGAGCACCGAGGTCGGGCTCCACTCGCGCAGATAGCGGCGCTGGAGCAGCTTGTTGCGGCAGACCCGCGAGGCCCGCCAGCCCGCCGACGGCAGCCCGAGCAGGTCGCAGACGAGCTGGCCGGCCTCCACATAGACCTCGGCCCCGACGAGGACGCCGCGGATGTCGTACCGCTCGGCCCAGCGCGACGCCCGGTCCGCGATGCCGCTCAGGTCGGCGCCGTCGTGGAGGCTGATGTCGGTGATGGCGGCGAAGGGGTGGTCCGGCGTGCCGAGCAGTTCGATGCCCCGCTGGACCATGGCCGAGCCGCGCTTCTGGGAGACGACCAGCACGGCGAGCCCGCGGGCGCGCAGCTCGGTCAGATAGGGGCCGATCTTGGACAGGTCGCTGAAGACGAGGAACGCGGGTTCCTTCGCCGCTGCACCCGTGGGCATGGGTGTCCCTTCGTGGTGGGGATGGGGGGAATCCGTAGGGGCGTCAGGCGGGCTGGACGGCGTCGGAGGCCGCCGTGAAGATGGCCAGTGCCTCGGCGAGTTCGGCCTCGGACGTCGTGACCGGCGGCATGATCTTGATCATGGCGCCGCCGAGCGTGGACGGCACGCAGAGCAGCAGCCCGGAGGCGACGCACTCGGCGACCGCGCGCCGTGCCGTCCGGGGGTCGAACGATCCGTCGTCCTTCGTGAAGACGACGCCGGCGATCATGCCCATGGTGCCCACGATCCGCCGGCCGCCGGGTCGCCGGCCCGCCCACTCGGCGAGCCCGTCGGCCAGCCGGCGGCCGCGCCGCGCGGCCTCGGCGACGAGCGTCCCGTCGGCGAAGAGGGCGAGATTGGCCTCCGTGGCGGCGAGCGCCACCGGGTTGCCGCTGTGGGTGCTGGTGAGCTCGCCCGGGCGCAGCCCCTCGGTGAAACGCGGATCGCCGATGAGGACCGCCGAGACCGGCAGCGAGCCCGAGAGCCCCTTGGCGCACAGCAGGAGGTCGGGGCGGACACCGATGTGTTCGTACGCGAAGAGCGCGCCGGTACGCCCGAAACCGGACTGGATCTCGTCGAAGACGAGGAGGGCCCCGTGCCGGGTGCACCATTCCCGCAGGGCCCGGCCCGCCGCCGGGTCCAGCAGGCGCAGCGTGGAGCCCTGGTAGAGCTCGCCGACCACGCAGGCCACGTCCTCGGGGCCGGCGCCGATCTCGCGCAGTGCCTCCTCGATGACCTCCGGGCTCCACTCCCGCCCGCGCTCCGGGTACGGCACCCTGAGGAAGACGTCGTCGCACTCCGGTGTCCAGTCGCGCTGCGCCGGCAGCCCGCCGGCGAGCTGGGCACCGAGGGTCCGGCCGTGGAACGCTCCGTCGAAGGTGACGACGACGGCGCGCCGGCCGCGCGCCCGGGCGTACCGGCGGGAGATCTTCAGTGCTCCCTCGACCGCTTCGGCGCCCGTGGTGTAGAGGACGCACTGCGGAAACCCGGTGAGTTCGGCGAGGGCCCGCACCACGCGCGCCCGCACGCGGGTCGGGAACATGTACGCGTGCAACAGCCCCTGCTGGGCCTGGGCCTTGACCGCCTCGACCACCTCGGGGCGGGCGTGCCCGGCGTTCGCGGTCAGGATCCCGCTGGTCCAGTCCAGCCAGGAGCGGCCCTGCCGGTCGAAGACCCGGCTGCCGCTCGCACGGTCCCAGACCACCGGGTGCTGCGTGTGCATGGTGGCCGGTTCGTAGCGCCGGAGCGTCTCGATGACCCAGGCGTCGTCCCCGGCGCCGGTCTGTTCCCGGGCCGCGTCCGCCACCGTGCCCATGGTGTCCACCGTGCTCATGGCGTCCGCCGTGCTCATGGTGTCGACGACGCCGCCGACTTCCGTGTTCGTCACGACCCCTCCGTGTACTGGCCGCGTACGGTCCAGGCGGTTCCGGTGGTGTCCGAGGCGGTCACCGCCACGGCCACCAGCTGTTCGTCGCCGGTGTTGACCAGCCCGTAGTAGAGGCCGGCCGGTGCCATGCCGACCGAGCCGGGGCCGATCGGGTGGCGGCTCGGCTCCGGCAGCGGCCGGCGGGGCGGCGCGTCCAGGGGGTAGTGCGCGGACGGCACATAGGCGCCCGCCGGTTCGGGCTCCTCCCCGTCGAAGACCTGGAACTCGCCGTGGCCCGCGAGGACGAGGATCATCCCGTCGGCCACCGGGTGCATGCGCGCGGAGATGTCCTGCCCGGGGCCGAGGCGCCACGCCGCCGCCTGCATCCGCTCGCTCGCCCACAGGCCCAGCTTGCGGGGCACGGAATCGGAGCAGGGCTCCGTCGGTACGGAAAAGGTTCGCACGACCATCGCAATCGCCTTTCTCGAGAACGCAGTTCGTGGACTTCGCGCTTCCTGCGGATTACTCGACGATCCGGACCGGTCACCGCTCGAAGATCTGCATCTGCATGATCTGGGTGAAGAACTTGCCGCTCGGGCGGATTTCCACCCCGTCCGTCTCCACGCGGATGCGCCGGGTCTCGACGGGCTCCAGTTCGCCCTCCCACCACTCGCCGGGCCCGACGGAGATGCCCTCCGCGGCCAGCACGGTCTTCTCGCCGCCCTGCTCCGGGTACGCGATCACGCGCACCTCGCGGGGGAATCCCGTGCGGATCACGGGGACGGGGCGCCGCTGGAGGCGGATCCGCACCGGGACCCGCGGGCCGCCGAGATCGACGGTCAGATATTCGGCTCCCGACGTGGAACGGCTCGGCGAGCCCCAGCCGGTGTGGGGGCTCCCGTCGAAGAGGCACTGCTCGTTCCAGAAGTCGTAGCGGTGGCAACCGGAAGAGTCTGTGACGTAGCAGCCTTCGATCATGCGCAACTGCTCGACGGACATGTCGGTCTCCTCTTCTAGACGTGTTCCGGAGGTGCTTCGGAGGTGCTTCGGAGGTGGGTTCCCGGCTATGTGTGGCTGAGCCTCATGCCGCGCGCGCTGTTCAGCCCGTCGAGGGCGTCCGCCACCCCGGCGAGCTCGTCCAGGACGATGTCCGCCTCCGCCCGCGCGGCCTCGGAGTGGGCGAGCCGGCGGTCGATGAGCAGGGTGGTCATGCCCACCTCCCGGGCGCCGCGCAACTCGTGGTGCTGGCCGTCGCCGATGAACGCGCAGTGCGCGGGGGCGATGCCGAGCCGGTTGACGGCGCTCAGATAGATGCCCGGCCGGGGCTTGAGCTGGCGGACCCGGTGGGAGAAGACGGTGACGTCGAAGTACTCGCGCAGGCCGAGCCGGTCGAAGATCCATTCGGCGTGGTCGGACGCGTTCGTCACCAGGGCCAGGGGCAGCCCCCCGTCGCGCAGCCCGGTCAGGAGCGGGACGGCCTGGGGGTCGACCTCGAAGCTCGCCACGAAGCCGGGGAAGTGACGCTCGACCGCGGCCCGTACCGATTCCCTCGGCAGGTCGGTACCCACGGACTTGGCCGACAGCGCGATGCGTTCGACGATTCCGGGGACGACCCCCGACATCGTCTCGTCATGGAGCCGGTCGTACGCCGGGCGCCACGCGTCCAGTTCGAGACCGAGCTCCTCGGCGACGTTCCCGAAGAACGGATTGTTCGGTTTGCGGAGCACCAGCGTCGAGAACAGGTCGAAGCAGGCGCCTTGTATGGCAGAAATGACTCTCACTCCCTGATGATCGGGTCAGGCCGTCAGCAGTGATTCCTCCGGCGAGGACTCCGCCGGCCGGCCGAGAGGGCGCTGGCGCTGCTCCAGGAAGAGGCTGTGCTTGACCCAGTTCAGGCCCATGCGCTCGAAGATCGCGTCGTGGTCGGTCTCGACCCTCGCGCCGTTCGCCGCCAGCTCGGAGAGCACGATCTCGGCGAGCTCGCAGTTGCCGGCCAGCCGGAGGTCTCCGCGCTCGTCGACCGCGTACGGCGTGTCCTCCATACCGAACCGGAGAACGTCGACGCCACTGTCCGGCTGGGCGGCGTACGTCGCCAGCCTGCGCAGCGCGCAGGCGGATTCCCCGCGCCGGGCCCCGACGTCGAGCGGCAGGTAGTGCTCGCTCGCCTGCTGCGGCAGCACCGCCGCGCCGACCGTGACGGTCACGTGGCGCTTCTTCACTCCCGGTTCGGCCAGGTCGTACTCCAGCTTCTTCGCCGCGTCCACCACCTGCTTGAACTCGGCGTAATCGGTGGGGAAGGGAAGTCGCGGGGAGAAACCGAAGAGCAGCGTGATGTTGAGCTGTCCGGTGCCGCCGAGCCGCATCCCCGGGTGTTCCACCGCGTACCGGGTCATCGCGTAGCTGCGCGGGAACTGGACCCATTCCACCTCGTGGAAGAGACCGAGTTGCCGCCGGGCCCGGATGGCGCTGCTGTAGACCTCGAACTGGATGAGTGGCGAGGTCCTGCCGTAGTCGGCCCCCGAGCTCGTCGAATAGGTGTCGAGTCTGGTCGCCGTGAGGCGGTCGGACGGCCGGTAGCCGGCGACGGCCTTGAGGAAGTCCTCGCTCTCGATGAAGTCGAGGCCCAGCTCGCCGTACTGCCGCTCCATTTCGGTCATCAGCTGGAGTTCGACGGCCGCCTGGAGGGTGACGAAATGGGCCCCGCCGAGATGCAGGGGCAGACCGCACTGGCTGATGCGTTCCCATTCGCCGAACCGCCGGATGCCCTCCCGGACCTCGGGCCCGTTACGGCTCGCGCCGAAACTGAGGAGCATGTCCTTGCAGCGGCGTTGCACGGGCCGGCTGATCGCCTGGTAGATCTCGTTGCTGGTGGACTGCTCGTGGGTCTTCGTGTTCCGCGCGTGGTAGTGGTAGTAGCGCGTCCCCATGCCGTAGAGCGCTTCCGCCTCGGCGATCAGCGCCAGCGGCGACGCCTTGATGGTGGTGCCGGTGCAGATGCTGTCGAGCAGCACATCGCCGGTCGCCCGGTGATTCCCGGGAGTGAACTTGGCTCCGGTGGACGCACAGCCGAGCATGACGGTCTTCTCGCCCGTAAAGGCTCCTGCAAAGGTTCCCACTCTTCCCCCATCAGGTTTGCTGTCACGCGTCGCCGCCCGGCGCGGCGGCCCGCTCGGGTCCGCCTAGCCCCATCCCAGGTCGCCTTGGGCGCTCTCGGGCGCCCGGTCGCCGGCCGGCGCGGACGCGACACGGGTCGTGCCTTCGACTGAGGAATGCGTCAGTTGAACGCCCGCCGCACCCATGAGGAGGAGCAAGGCGACGGAGGCCGACCGTACGGACATGCTCTTGACCACGGGGTTTCCCTCTCTCAACGACCGTCTGCGGTTGCGGAGTTGATCACTGGAACGACCTTCGCACGCACGCCGGACCCAGCCAAGATTTCCAAGGGGTCCTATCCTTCACAGGCGTGTTTAGGAGGGGGTCAAATCATGCAGCATTACGCAGATGTGGACGCCGGTGTCGGAGCGGAGGCGCTCAGGGTCTACGACGCCGTCTGCTCGTCCCCCGGCGTGACCCGGTCCGCGCTGTGCGATCTCGTGTCGCTCCCGCCGGAGGAGACGTCGGCAGCCGTGGACCGGCTGCTGGAACTCGGGTTACTGGAATCGGACGATCGCGGGAGCGTGGTCGCCGTGGCCACCGGTGCGGCGGTCCTGCGCGCCTGCAACGCGGTGATCCGGGCGGCCGCCGAGGAGCGGCAGGAGGCACAGCGCCTGGCCGCGCTGGTCACCGGTCTGGACGCGATGCGCGCCTCCGCCGGCGCGGCGTCGCCGGACCGCTTGGTGAGCCTGGAGTCGGTCCGCCGGACCATCTCGGTGCTCGCCGCCCAGGCACAGGAGGAGATCCTCGCCTCGCAGCCCGGCGGCCCGCGCCCCGACGAGCAGCTGAAGGAGTCCCTCGGCCGCACCCGCGACGCCCTGGAGCGCGGCGTGCGGATGTGCACCTTGTATCAGTGGACGGCACAGTTCAGCCCGGCCACCACCGACTACGTCAGTTATGTCACGAGCCTGGGCGCGGAGGTCCGCATCACCCAGGACTCGTTCATGCGTCTGCTGGTCTTCGACCGCAAGACCGCACTCATTTCGCTGCGGGAAGTACCGCACGGCGCCCTGGTCGTGCACGACCCGGACATCGTCAACTTCGCCGTGGAGGCCTACGAACGCGCCTGGTCCGCCAGCCAGCCCTTCCCCACCCACTACGTCAAGGACGAGGTGGTCGCGGCGTCGGAGGACATCAAACTGTCCATCATGCGGCTCCTCACCGAGGGGCACGAGGTCTCGGTCATCGCCAAACGCCTCGGCTTCTCACACCGGACCTGTCAGCGGCACATCTCCGAGATCATGCAACGGCTCGGTGCCCGGAACCGCCTCCACGCCGGCTACCTGATCAGCCAGAAGGGCCTGCTGGACGCGCCGCCCGCGGCCCCCCGGCAGCCGGCCGCCTGCGCGGTACCGCTTCCGGTCCATTGACGGCCTCGTCCGTCATCGTTGTTGTCGCAGTTCTTCCCGTTGGCGAAAGGTGACGATGTACGCGATATCCCTGGGCGACGACGGCGCCGAGCTGCGCCCGCTCGAACCGTGGCAGGCGGAGGAGTTCCTGGCCCACATCGACCGGGGCCGGGAGTTCATCGGGCAGCACAACGCGCTGCCCGACGTCGTCCACGACCTGGAGTCGAGCCGGGCGTTCCTCCAGGCGTACGCGGAGAAGGCCGCGGCCGATGCCGGCCGCATCTGCGGCATCCGGGCGGACGGCAAGCTCGTCGGCGCGGTCATCCTCCGCAGGATGGACGTCGAGCAGCGCACCGCCGAGGCGGGCTGCTGGCTGGAGCCGTCGGCGGTGGGCCGGGGCCTGGTGACCCGGGCCGCGCGGGTGCTCATCGACTGGGCCGTCGAGGAGCGGGGCATCCACCGCGTGGAGTGGTGGGTCTCGTCGGCGAACGAGCCGAGCATCGCCGTGGCCCGCCGGCTGGGCATGACGCGGGACGGCGTGCTGCGGGAGAGCTACCTGTACCGGGGGAAGCGGCACGACGAGGAGATCTGGTCGGTGCTCGCACCGGACTGGCGGGCGAGCAGGCCCGTGTCCTGACGGTCTTGCCCTATGAACCGGAATCGTCCCGAACGCGGGCGTGCAGATGCTGGTCGTGCCATCCGTCCGCGTGCAGCAGCGCGCTGCGCATGGTGCCCTCGAGGGCGAAGCCGGCCTTGGCCGCGACCCGGCAGGACGCCGGGTTGGCCACCGAGTGGCACAGCCGGAGCCGCTGCAGGCCGAGCTCGTCGAAGGCCCACTCGCTGAGGCGTCGCGTGGCCTCGACGACGACCCCGCCGCCGCGGGCGGCGGGCAGGACCCAGTAGACGAGCTCGGCACTGCCGCCGGCGAGGTCGATGTCGTTCAGCCCGATGAGGCCGATGGCCTCACCCCCGTCCGCCCTGGCGACGGCCCAGACGGCCCCCGCCTCGGCCCGCCAGCGCTCGTGCATGCGCTCGATGCGCCGGCGCGCGTGCTCCGCCGACTCCACGACCAGCAGATTCCACTGCCGGATGGCCGGGTCCTGCCCGGCGGCCACGAGGACGCCGGCGTCGCGGAGATGCCAGGGTCGCAGGTCGAGGCCGTTGGGGAGGCCGAGGACGGGCTGGTCGGCGAGGGCCATGCGGCCTGGAGGGACGACGGGGGGTATGGGCGCACCATTGATCACCTGGGCATCGTGCCACGGTCTTCGGGCGTGCTCGGGTGAGGACGGGGCGCCCGCGGTGGTCGGGCACCCCGATAGCGGTTCGCGGGACCGGCCCTGATGACCATGCGTTGCCGTCCTCCAGCACGATCGCCCGAATCCGTAGCCGCTGTATGGCATCAGGGCATGGAGGATGCCGAGATCTACCGTTCCCGGTCGCCACACATCCGCAGTTTCAACTGCGCACTACAATGCGCCGTAACCGAGAAACGACCACGTCCTCGACGGGGTTCTCCTGTCGGAGCTGACCTGAGAAGCGCGCGGTACTGTACGGCACATTCGACGCCCCGAAGGTCAGTCGCAGCCGAACTCTGCAGAGCCGAACGACAGCCCTCTCGGGGGCCCGCCGGCAGCGAACCCCGAGACCGGTATTCAACTCTGGGCTACCACGCGCTGCCGAGGGTCTCTTTGTGAGAGGCAAGCGAACCACGTCGCCAGGAAGCTAGAAAGTTCTCTATCCCCGAGCGCCGGATATAGATGCGCGGGATGCCCTTGCTGCGGGTAAATAATTTGAGCCATTGAATCCGGATACCCCAGGTCTGACCAAACCGAATCGAGTGCCTCAAACTTCTCCACAGGGTCATGCACGGAGTCGGCCACGGCACGCGCGAAGTAGTATGACCATACCGCACTCGAACCCTCGTTCTCATAACTGAAGAGCCCCGCAGCAAGGTCGGGGATGCGCTCGCGCTCATCCACGAGGAGCGCAGAAATCTCTTGCTCCTCCGGCGTGAGAGGAATCTCATCTCGCGCAAGGCCATCGACCACTCCCGCCAGGATATCGCGATCAATCAAGCCACGACGGTAGCCATACGAAAGCTCCCCGGGGTAAGGAAACCCCACCTCGATGAAAGCTCGCACACTAAACCTAGGCCACACTTCACGCATCCCAACCCGCCTCCAACACTACCTGGGCTCGAAAGCCTCATGCACAAGGGTTCCCCGCGGGTCCACGACCCAGTGGAAGTTGCCAGACCTGCCATTCACTTCGCCAGGAACCGACACATGAAGCATGGTATCCGGGTTCATGGGGTCCCTTTGAGCCTGACGCCACACCTTTCCCTTTTCCGCGATCTCATCTTGCACAAATATAGGTGCACGATGATAAGGGTCAGATTTCTTTGCCGCCGAACTCCCACGAGGCGCATTTTGAATTATTTCCTGAGCCTCCTGCGGGGTGGGCACATGATGCACACCAGGTGCCACAGTACAGTTGTGGACCAGCACGGGAATCGACCCAGCTAACACATAATACGTATGAATCCCATCGACCGTAAGGTCATAGGTGCGCTGCTTCTTGCTGAAGTGGCGCACTGCCATGACGGAAGCTGGCGCACCACTGTCTGTCCGTAGCTCTGCGCCAGGCTTCAGGTCGCCGGCGTTGACCCAGCGCCCTTCGTTGAGCACCCAGAAGGGATGGGTATCCGTAGCGATGATTGATGCTTCGCCGCTGGCCGTCTTCACCGTGAAGTCAGTGAAGTCCTTGTCGTGCTCAGTAATGATCGTGGCAACAACTGGGCGTGATTCAGTCCGGCCGGATTCCGGGTTCGTGGCGAGTACTCGGTCTCCAACTTGAACGTCTTCGATGCGTCTGTTCTGCCCGTCGGCCAACTCTACGTCGGTGCCTACCGTGAAGCTGTGCAGGCAGCCACCCGCCTCTTCCTTGGCCAGGGACTTGGCCTCGCCCTTGACGAGCGATCCGGCTAGACGGCTGGACAGCCTGCCTTCCATTGTTGCTACCCAGCCGGCTGCATCCATGACCTGTTGCCCGAGATTCTGCTTGCCCTCGCAGGTGATGCCCTCCTGCTTGCACATGATCTGGAAGATGAGCGCCTGAGCAGCGTTATCCCAGGGAATCTTGTTGCACCCAGCGTCAACGCCCATCCTGCAGGGGTTCCGCGGATCGAAGAACTCGAAGATTCGCGGCTCTCTCTTCAGCACAGCCTTCTGTGCCCTATCGAGATCTTCCGCTGTGCCCGAAACCATCCCCGTGCCCATGGGCTCGTAGAAAATGACGTCGGAATCCGTCGTGCAGCCGCCGCAGCCGTCCGTATCGACGTAATCGTCGAGCGCGTCCGTCCCCTTGCCGCCACCAGAGTCGTAGCAAGGGAGGTTGTCGCCCGGGCAGACCATCTTGCCGTCCGGGTCGGCGAAGGTGACAGGGCTGTTGCTGGCGTACGCATACCCGTTCAGCGTTTGCGGGTCGTTCGTGTCCATCAACGGGTCGACGCTGATGAATCGGCCCGTCGACGCGTCGTACTCACGGGCTCCCAAGTGGGTCAAGCCCGTCGCCGCGTCGATCGTGCCGCCGACGAAGCCCTTCG
>NZ_JBFAPH010000051.1:0-24643 GCF_040675635.1 Streptomyces sp. NPDC049577 | reverse complement strand
GTCAGACCGGTCCGGCCGGTGCGCCACTCGCGTCCACCGGCGACGCGCTAGCGGTGAGCAGCAGGTCGGCCAGCGCGGTGACGAGCGGCCGGGGTGTGCGGCGGGTGGTGGCCAGGCCGATGCGGCGGGTGGGGCGGGGCGGTTCGAGGGGGACGACGGCCAGGTCGCGGGTGGGCGGCGGCAGGGAGACCTGGGGGACCAGACAGACGCCGAGACCCGCGGCGACGAGGGACTGGGCGAAGAAGTAGTCCGTGGTGCTGCCCGAGATCCGCAGCTCGAAACCGGCGACGGCCGCGTACCGCCGCAGGATCCCCTCGGTCTTCAGACAGCCGAGCACCCAGCGCTCGGCGGCGAGTTCCCCGAGGGCGAGAGCGGCCCGGCCGGCGAGGGGATGGCCGGTCGGGAGGACGACCCACAGCGGGTCGTCCAGCAGCGGCGTCCAGTCGAGGCCCGACCGGTCGTCGGGGCGTACGGGCGGCGTCCCGTCGTAGTGGTAGGCGAGGGCGATGTCGGCGGCGCCGCGGCGCACCATCGGCAGGCTGTGCTCGGGTTCGCGTTCCAGCACGGTCACCTCGACGCCGGGGTGCTCGGCGACGAACCGGGCCAGCGCGCCGGGCAGCAGGAGCCGGCCGCCGCTGGTGAAGGTGGCAATCGTCAGCCGGGGCCGCTCGGCGGTGAGGCGGTCGATCCGCCGGCGGGCGTGCTCCAGCTCGGCGGAGACCGTCTCCGCGGTCTCCACGAGGAGGCGGCCGGCCTCGGTGAGGGTGACGCCGCGCGTGCTGCGGACGGCGACGGGCCGGCCGAGGCCGCGTTCGAGGGCGGCGATGTGCTGGGAGACGGCCGACGGCGTCAGGCACAGGGCGGCGGCCGCCCGGTTGAAGCTGCCGTGCTCCGCCACCGCCCGCAGGATCGCGAGCCGCCGTACGTCGATCATCAGTTTTCCTCACCACGTGTTCAGCAGGTCGCCAGTTCTGCTGGGGACCGTACGGCGTCAGAGTCGGGACATGCGAAACGTGTGTGTCATCGGTGGCAGCCGGTACTTCGGCAGGCATCTGATCGAGCTGTTCCTGGAGGCCGGGATCGCCGTCACGGTCGTCAACCGGGGTTCCGTGCCGGCGCCGCCGGGTGCCACCCGCCTCGTGGCCGACCGCGACGACGAGGCGGCGCTGCGCGCGGCGCTGGGGCCGCGCACCTTCGACGCCGTCGTCGACCAGGTCTGCTACACCCCGGCCCAGGCCGCCGTGGCCTGCCGGGTCTTCGCGGACCGGACGCCGCGCTACGTGATGACCTCGACGATGGAGGTCTACGACCCGGCGACCGGTGCGCCGGCCGGCAAGGCGCCCGGCGTCCCGCCCGGTGTACCGTCCGGCGCCCCGTGCACCGAGGACCGCGTCGACCCGGCGGCGGTCCCGGTCGACCTCGCCCTGCCGTGGCGGGACCTGCGGGAGCCGGCCCGGCGCTGGGGCGAGGCGACCGCCTATGCGGAGGGCAAGCGGCAGGCCGAGGCGGTCTTCACCCGCGACGCGCCGTTCGCCTTCGCGACGGTCCGCAGCGCGCACGTGCTCGGCGGCGGGGCCCTGGACTTCACCGGACGGCTGGCCCACTACGTCGAACGGATCGCGGCGGGCCGGCCGGTCGGCGTCCACCGCGCCCCGCGGGCCACGTCGTTCGTCCACCACCGGGAGATCGCCGCGTTCCTCTTCTGGGCGGCGACGTCCGGCGTCACCGGCCCGCTCAACGCCTGCTCGCACGGTGAGCTCACGGTGACCGAGCTGTGCGGGCTCGTCGCCGGCGCGGTCGGCACCCGGCGGCCGCGGTACCGGATCGCCGGGCAGGGCGGCGGGACCGCCTCGCCGTTCTCCTTCGACCGCTACTACGCCCTCGACAACGGCCGCGCCTCGGCGGCCGGCTTCGGCTTCTCCCGGGTCACGGACTGGCTGCCCGGTGCCGTGGCCGAGGCCCTCACCAGCACGGAAGGTGTCTGACCCCATGTCCGAACCCATGCTCACGCGCCGCATCGGCGATCTGCACGTCGGAGCGGTCGGCCTCGGCGCCATGCCGCTGTCCATCGAGGGACGGCCCGACGAGGCGCGGGCGGTGGCCACGGTCCACGCGGCGCTCGACGCCGGCGTGACCCTGATCGACACCGCCGACTCCTACCACTGGCACGCCGGGGAGACCGGCCACAACGAGCGGCTCGTCGCCCGCGCCCTCGCCGCGTACGGCGGGGACCGGGACTCCGTCCTGGTCGCCACCAAGGGCGGCCGCGGCCGGCCCGGCGACGGCTCGTGGACGGTGGACGGCCGGCCCGGGCACCTCAAGCGCGCCTGCGAGGAGTCGCTGCGGCGGCTCGGCACGGAGACGATCGGCCTGTACCAGCTGCACAAGCCCGACCCGGGCGTGCCGTGGACCGACTCGGTGGGCGCGCTGCGCGACCTCCTCGACGAGGGAAAGATCCGGTCGGCGGGCATCTCCAACGTGACCGTCGAGCAGATCCACCAGGCCCGCCGGATCCTCGGCGACCGGCTTGTCTCGGTGCAGAACCAGTACTCCCCCGCCGTTCGCGGCAGCGAACCGCAACTGCGGCTGTGCGAGGAGCTGGGCCTGGCCTTCCTGCCGTGGAGCCCCCTCGGCGGTATCTCGCGGAGCGCGCTGGACGGGCCCTCGGGAACCACCTCCGCCGGTACGCCCTTCCACGCCGTCGCGGAGGAGCGCGGGGTGAGCCCGCAGCAGATCTGCCTCGCCTGGCTCCTGGCCCGCTCCCCCGCGCTCATCGCCATCCCGGGCGCCAGCCGGCCACGGACCATCCGCGACTCGGCAGCGGCCGGCCGCCTCCGGCTGACCGAGGAGGAGCTGGCCCGGCTCGGCGGCTGAGGGCGCCCCCTGCACCGGCTTTGCCGGTGCCCGGCAGGCAAGCCCCCGCCACATTGCCGGAGAACGCCCTGCGCACGGGCCGGCCACCGCGCGTACCGTCCGGCCGTGAACGACTCCGCTCCTCCCTGCCCCGGCTCCCAGCGTTATCCGGAGCTGGGGCAGCACATGCCGGTCCATCGCCGGACCGCGCTCCACCGCACGATCGGCGCGCTGCTGCTGCTCCTCGGATGCGGGCTGCTGGGCACGGCACTGTGGCTCCTCCCCGCCCTGACCGGCGCGGTCGTCGAGGCGCAGGAATTCCGGCGGGCCGTGCCGTGTCCGACGGGCGAGAAGGGCGTCGGCACCGATTGCGTCGAACGGATCCCCGCAGCGGTCGTCCGGGTGCACATGGCCCGGGGCAAGCACGACAGCAGCTATGCCGACCTGGCCGAGGGCACCGCGCGCCCCTACCGCGTGAACCTTTACGAAGACGCCGGCACCGCCGGGCACTGGCGACCGGGCGACCGCGCCACCGTCTCGGTGTGGCACGGCCGGATCGTCGCCGTGACCGTGGACGGCCGGCGGGTGCGGACCGGGGACGTGTGGAACGAGGACCGCCTGCTCGGCATGGCCGTGCTGGTGTGCCTCACCGTGGGCGGGACCTGCGCGCTCTACGGGTTCTTCCGGCTGCGCCCCGCCCCGGGCCCCGCCTGCGAGCCCGACCCCCGGGCCGACGCGCTGCACCCCGTCTGGATCACCGCCCTGTGCTGGACCGTGCCGGCGGCGATAGTGACCGACGCCCTCGACCTGCCCATCGAGGACACCGTCCCGTTCTGGACGGCCGGTCTGCTCTTCGCCGTCCGGGCCGCGGGCCGGGCCGTGTACCGGGCCCGCGCCGGCGCCCACCCGGACCGGGATCCGGCGTCCGTCAGCCCTCGCCTGGACCGGCTCTTCGGGGCCGAAGGACTGCTGCTGCCCGCGCGCCGCCAGGAGTTCCGCAAGGAGTCCGAGGCGCTGGCGCAGGGCCGGCGGATCGAGTTCCACGGCACGATCGCCGGCTACCGGTGGTTCGCACCGTCGCCCGTGGCCGTCCTCGCGCTGGAGAACGGCTCCCTGTACGCGTCGCCCGCCCGCTTTCTGGACGCCCGTGCCCGGCATGTTCCCCTGGAGGGGTATCGCCTGACCGGGATCCGCCTGCCTCATCTGACCCCCTCCGGCCGCGGGGGCAAGCGCGCCCACCCCCGCACCTGGCAGGCCGCCGAACTCGAAGGCCCGGGCGGTCGTCTGACGATCGTCACCGATCCGGTGCGTCTGCGCCTGCTGCTCGGGGTCCTGCGGCTGCTGGAGAGCCCCGCTACGGGCGCCCGGCCGGAGGCAGCGGCAGGGTCCAGTCGTTGACGAGGCGCCGGGCGCGCCCGGCGTCGTCGGCGAAGACGAGGACCTGGAGCCGCCAGCGCAGACCGCCCGGGCCGCGACGGGGGCGGCCCGGGCAGGGGGCGGTCGTGGAGCGGATGCCGCAGGTGTCGAGGAACCGGCGGATCTCCTCGGCGGCCGTCGGCGTGGCGACGCGGGCGACCGGGACGAGCAGCCCGTACGGATAGCTGGAGCGGGGCCGGCGGCGGAAGAGGCCGCCGTGCCATGGGAGTCGCACGTGCCGGCCCCTGTCTGCTCTCCGCCGTGCCGGCGGTTCAGTGATGGCCCTCGGTGACCTGCTTGTACTCCTCGACGGTCGGCTTGGGAATCTGTCCCGTACCGCCGAAGTAGGCCTCCGAGAGCCGGGCGCGGACCCGGTCCGTCCAGCCGACCTTGCGCGGGACCCCGCGCTCGTCGACGGCCACCGGGAGCGGCAGCGGCCGGTACTGGTCGTGCGCGGTGAGGAAGTAGCGGTCCGCCTGTGCCAGCGGCTCGTGGATCTCCACGTACTCGCCGTGGTGCTTGCGCATGATGATCCCCGACTCGCGCCCGTGCAGGGTCTTCTCGTGGTCGCGGCGCTGCAGGCCGAGGCACCACCGCTTGGTGATGACGAAGACGAGCACGGGCAGCACGAAGAAGCCGATCCGGACCGTCCAGGTGATCGCGTTGAGCGAGAGGTGGAAGTGCGTGGCCCAGAGGTCGTTGCCGCCACCCACGAGGAGGAGCGCGTACTCGGAGATCCAGGCCGCGCCGAAGGCCGTGCGGACGGGGTTGTTGCGGGGGCGCTCGGCGATGTGGTGCTCGCGCCGGTCGCCGGTGAGCCAGGCCTCGAAGAAGGGGTAGAGCCACAGCGCCAGCAGAATGGACGGGAAGATCAGCAGCGGGATCAGGACGCCCAGCACGAGCGTGTGCCCCAGGAAGTTGATCTCCCACCCCGGCATGACGCGGATCAGGCCCTCGGAGTAGCCCATGTACCAGTCGGGCTGGGCGTCGGTGGTCACCTGGTCGGGCCGGTACGGCCCGTACGACCAGATCGGGTTGACCTGGGCGATGGCCGCGAAGACGGAGAGGATCCCGGTGACGAGGAAGAAGAAGCCGCCCGCCTTGGCCATGTAGACCGGCATCAGGGGCATGCCGACGACGTTCCGGTTGTTCCTGCCGGGCCCGAACCCCTGGGTGTGCTTGTGGTAGAAGACCAGGATCAGATGCGCCACCAGCAGACCCGCCATGATGCCGGGGATCAGCAGCACATGGACGGTGAAGAGGCGCGGGATCCAGATCGAACCCGGGTACTGGCCGCCGAAGATGAAGAAGACCAGGTATGTGCCGACGATCGGCAGGCTGAGGATCGCGCCCTCCATGAAGCGGATGCCCGTGCCGGACAGCAGGTCGTCGGGGAGCGAATAGCCCATGAACCCGTCGAACATGCCGAGGATCAGCAGCCCGGCCCCGAAGAGCCAGTTGAGCTCGCGGGGCTTGCGGAAGGCGCCCGTGAAGAACACGCGCAGCATGTGGACGGTCATCGAGAGGATGAAGACGAGCGCCGCCCAGTGGTGCAGCTGGCGCAGCAGCAGCCCGCCGCGGACGTCGAAGCTGATGTCGAGCGTCGACCGGTACGCCTCGGACATGAGGATGCCGTCGAGCGGCGTGTACGAGCCGTCGTAGACGACCTCGTTCATGCTGGGCTTGAAGAAGAAGGTCAGGTAGACGCCCGTCACGATGATGACGATGAAGGAGTAGAGCGCGACCTCCCCCAGCATGAAGGACCAGTGGTCCGGGAAGATCTTCCGCAGGTTCGACTTGGCGAGTGTGAACAGACCGACGCGGCCGTCGGCCCAATCCGCGATCCGCTCGCCCTTGGACGCCCGGGCGGTGGGGCGCGTCCCGGCCGGAGTTTCGTTCGACATGGTGTCCCGGCTATTCGTACGTGTGGGGGGATCGGGCCGGCAGGCCGACGCGCCGCCGCGCGGGGCGCCGCCCCGCATGTCCTGATCTGGGTACTCCGACCCCATCTTCCACGGGTTCGCGCCGGAAGCAGGGATTTGCCGGGGAGTGTCGGAGGTGAAGGGCGGGCCGGGGGCCCGCACCGGACATCTATTCGTCCTGGTCGGGCTCTTCGTACGGGGCCTCTTCGGCGAGGCGCTCGCCGATGTCGTCGGCCCATTCCTGCGCCCAGCGGCGCAGGTCGGTGATCGCGGCCTCGTCGAGGCCGTAGGCGGCGAACTCGGAGTCGTCGAGCCATTCGGCGTTGCTCAGGCGTACCTGGAGGTCGGTGAGGTCGAACTCGTCCCAGGCATGACGCCGTCCGAACTCCTCCAGTTCCGTACGCGACCAGCGCTCGGACGCACCGTGCACGTCGATGAGGTCACGCGGCAGGCCGCGATTGGCGAGGGCGCGCATCTTCGTTCCGACCACGTCCTCCACCGCGAGGACGGGCCCGTACTCGCTCTGCAGGGGCGGGCGCCACATCGTCTCCTTGAGGATGTCGACCTCGCACTCCTCGCCGCTCACCGCATCGGTGACCAGCAAGCGAGCCGACAGCGCTTCGATTTCGATGTCGCTGACCAGCCAGCCGCGGGCCTGGAGGCCATCCCGCACGGACGAGACGATGGCGTCCATCCGGGCGGGTGCCTCGGTGGCGAGGTCGAGGTCGGAGCTGAGACGGTCCACCAGCCCGTGCGCCTGCACCGCGTAGCCGCCGGTCAGAACGAGTGGGTACGGCGATCCCACGTCCATCAGGTCCGTGAGCAGCCGGCGGTGCAGGTCGGGCAGCCTCACGCGGCCGGTCGCTTCTCAGCGGCAGTGAGCTCGGGGAAGGCGTTCTCCCACACGTCCCGGAGGTCACGCTCGACCAGGATGCGCAGCACGGGCCAGCACTCCATCAGGACGTCGCGGTTCAGGAACCGGAGCAGATCCTCGTGCTGGCCCTCCGCCAGCACGATGCGGTACATGCTCATGCGCAGCTTCGGGTGATCCAGGTCGTAACGGCGCAGCCCCGACCAGGCGACGTGGAGCGGCAGCTCCACAACGCCGTGGGCGGGGCCCGTCAGATCCGCGAGGCTGTCGGGGAGGCGCCGTGCGAACTTGGCCCGGCGCAGCTCCCGGATGGTCGGCTCAGGCGACATGCTCGCGATTATGGCGCACCGAGGACCCCTCAGCGCGTCGGCCAGCCCTGCAGGTGGCGGTGGACCGTGACGTCCGGGCGGGCCTTGCCCGCCGGGACGTGGAGGCCGGCCAGGACCGTGCGGACCTCCGCGGCGAGGCCGTCGACGCGCTGCTTGAGGTCGGTGGCGGACAGGCGTGAGGCGCTCAGGGTGTCGAGGCGGTGGTGGATGTCGGCCAGCTTGCGGGCGGACGCCGGGTCGATGGCGACGGGCGTGCGGGTCTGGACGACGAACTGGTACGCGCCCGCCAGGGTCTGGCAGCCGGTGCAGTGCTCGTTGACCGATTCGCCGCGGTTGACGGCGTTGAGCCGGACGTGCTCACCCGCCAGGGTGACGATCTGGAAGGACAGCGCGACCGACCGGCAGGCGTCGTCGGCGGTACAGCCGGCCGACGTGGCGGTGGCCTGGTTGCGCAGGCCGGCGGCCCGGACCGTGCCGAGCTGGTGGACGGCGAAGCTGTCGCGGTACGCGACGTGGTGGTGATGGTCGGCGGCGGTGCGGACGCCGTCGCGGTAGACGACCACGGAGGACGCCGCCTGGGCGGGTCCGGCGCTCGCGGCGGCGGCGATGCCCGCGGCGAGGAGGCCGAGGCGGAGGACGGTGCGGTGCATGGGTGGTTCTCCTGTCGGTGAGGTGTGGAACGGGGTGCCCTGCGGGACCCGGACGGGTCAGGGCGTGGCCGCCGCCGTCGGGGTCGGGGCCGGGGCCGGCGGGGTCGTGGCCGGGGGAGGCGGCGGCGGAGGAGTGCTCGCCGGGGGCGACGGCGGGGCCGGGGTGGGGGTCGTCGGGGCGGGCGAGGGAGGCGCGGTCGTGCCCGCGGGGACCGGCTTGGGGGGCGGCGGGAGGACCACCGGCGGCGGTGGCGCGGCCGGGCTGGGCTTGGCGGCCGGGGGTGCGGCCTGGGCCGCGGGGCTCGCCGCCGGGGTCGGCAGCGGGAGCGGGAGGACGACGCCGGAGGCGACCGGCGCCGGGGTGCGCCAGGGCAGCGGGGTGACGGCCGGGGCGGTGGCACCCGGCCGGGCGGGGGCGGCGCCGGGGTCGCGGTCCGCCTCCGGTTCGTGGCCCGGCAGCGTCGGGTGGACCGGCTCGGGCGGTGCCGTGGGGACGTGGGGCTGGAGGATCGGGGCGATGGGCGGGGCCGGCGGCAGCGGCTTGGGCGTGACGCCGCTCGACCAGGCGTAGCCGAGGGTGATCGCGACGCCGGCCACGGCCAGGCAGAGGCCGGTCCGCAGCCGGGGCCGGTCGGCCGTGGCGCGCAGGGCGTTGCGGCCGAGGCGCCCGGTGAGCCGGATGGACAGATAGGTCATGCCGGCGAGCGGGCAGATGAGCATGAGGCTGCCGAGCACACCCGCCAGCCCGCTGGCGAGCTGTCCGTCGGCGAAGGCCTCGTAGGTGCCGATGAGTTGCTGCGTCAGCGAGCGGATGCCGGTGGCGACGATGCGGGGCAGGTTCCACAGGGCGTAGGCGAGCTCGGCGGCCAGCAGCGGGACCATGGTCAGCACCCAGGTGGTGACAATGATCCGGGTGGAGCGCTTGAGGTCGGCGACGGCGGGCTCGGGCCGCCGGCGCCAGGGGAGCATGCCGAGCAGAATCGGCTTGATCTTGCCGTAGAGGTCGGGGACGCCGGCGAGGTCGCCGAGGATGAAGTAGCCGTCGAGCCGGACGGCCGGCATCAGCTGTTCCAGCACCTCGAAGTGGCCGAGGTAGACGGCGCTGAGCAGGAAGGGCTGGCCGGTGACGACGTACGCCCCGGTGAGCAGGAGCATGAAGACGACGTTGAAGTAGACGCCGCCGAGGTCGGTGCGCAGCCGTCCGGCGCGGCCGATCCGGTAGACGTCGGTGACGTCGGTGTACATGGACGGCCAGATGAGGAAGATGCCGCAGCCGATGCAGCCGGGATGGGCGCCGCCGTATCTGCAGGCGGAGGCGTGGCCGAACTCGTGGAAGACGAGGGAGGCGACCGTCAGGCCGAAGACGGCGAGCAGCAGCAGCGGCTGGTCGAGGACGCTGAGAACCGGTTCCATCGCGCCGTGGATCGCGAACAGCCAGACGTCCATGGCGACGGCGGCGAGCAGCACGAGGACGACCACGGGTGTCCGGTGCAGCCAGGCCAGCGAGCGGGCGATGACGGCGACGCGCCGCTCGTTGAACACGACGCGGTGGCCCTTGAGGCTGAGCAGCAGGTCGGAGCGCGGGCCGTCGACCTGGTCGTCCTCCTGCCCGTCGGGCACGGTGACGCCGAGCGGGTCGAGCTTGTGCTCGATGAGATAGACGATGTTCTCGGGGCTGACCTCGCGCCCGTAGTCGGCGCTGACGAGGCGGGCGACGGCCGCGGTGTCGCGGACGCCGTCGATGGCGGACGCGACCAGGTGGAGCAGCTGGGACAACTGCACCACCTGGCCGTCGCCGCGCCGCGCGATGTACTTGGGGGCGTGGAATCCCGAGCCCTGGTACTCGCCGTGCAGGCGCAGCCCGGCGCTGAGGCGTGGGACGAACGCCCGCGCCGGGGTCGCCGGCCCCTCCGGCGGATCCCCCGGTGATCCCCCCGGCGGCCCGGCGGGCTGCTTCAGCGGCCGTACGACGGGCAGTCGTACGGTCTCGGCGGCGTCCCCCGTGACGTAGGTGCGCGGGAGCGCGTACGGAAACCCGCCCGGCCCCGGTACGGGGGCGCCGGTGTCCCCTGTCCGGACGTCCGGCGCGCCGGTGCCGCTGTCGGCGGCCGCGGCGCCGGTGCGCAGGGTCGCGGTGTCGCCGACGCGATGGCGGCTGCGGCCGGGCTCGTGGTCTCCGACCACCGTCATCTGGTTCCTCCCCCTCGGCGAGACCGCGCCCCCCTCGGCGGGCCGCGCCCCTTCCCCCGGGTGCGGCCCGCGCAGCGCGGGTTGGCTACCGGATTCCGGGCCCGGCGGCGCCGGGCTCCGGACGCCGGGCTACTGCTTGATGGAGATGCTCTGCGTCGCCTCGGACTGGGCGACCGCGAACGGCGAGTGGTCGTTGAGCGCGGCCGACTCGTTGTGCGCGGAGACGTTCGCGATGTGCTTGGTGACGTTGGTGGTCCGCGTGAAGCTGAACTTCAGCTTGCCCAGGGCCTCACGGCCGGGCAGCAGTTCGGCGGACTCGGCCTCGAGCTCGTGCGCGTTCATGCTCATGGTGGTGCCTTTCTCAAGTGGACTGCGGGAGGGTGGCGTTACGTGCTACAGCTGGGACGTCACTGCTGAATGGAGATCGACTGCCCGGCCGCGGACTGGGCGAGGGCCTCCGGCGAGCAGGCGTTGATCGCCGCCGACTCGTTGTGGGCCGAGACGTTCGCGATGTGCTTGGTGACGTTGGTGGTCCGGGTGAAGCTGAACTTCAGCTTGCCCAGGGCCTCACGGCCGGGCAGCAGTTCGGCGGACTCGGCCTCGAGCTCGTGGATGTCGATCATGGTGGTTCCCCCTCCGGGACGGTGATGAGCACGGCACGGGCAGGACCCCCCGGCCCGTGTCCGATGTCGTCGGACGGCTTGTCCAACGAGATTGGACAGTAGTGGTGCGGCGCGCCGACGCGCAAGCGGTTCCGCTCGACACCGCCCGTAGAATCGGTTTCACCCGAGCGGGCCGAGCCAGCCGCCAGCCGAGAGCAGGAAGCGACCGTCCGTGGCCAACGCACTGCAGCAGATGATCCGAGAGCGACTGGACCGGCAGGGATGGTCGTACGGAGAGGCCGCCCGCCGGGGCGGCATCCCCCGGTCGACCGTGCACCACCTCGCCACCGCCGAACGACTGGCGCGCATGCCGCAGCCCGCCACGCTGGAGGGGCTCGCGCGCGGGCTCGATCTGCCCCTCGACGCGCTGCGCCGGGCCGCCGCCGAGGCCTGCGGCATCCACCTCTACGGCACACCCGGGGCCGACGCCGGGCAGCCGGGCGGCACCCCGCAGGACCCCGAGGTCGACCTGCTGATCGCCAGCGTCCAGCGGCTGTCCGCGGAGGACCGCCGGCACGTGACCGCCCTGGTGGAATCGCTGCTGGGCCGCGAGGCCCGGGGGGACTGAACCACCCCCGGACCGTCCCCGGACCGCCCCCGGACCGTCCCCGGACCGCCCCCGGCGCTCGGACGATGACGCCGTCCCCGGCCCGCCCGGTTCCCCGGACGACGGGATCGGGGGAATATCCCCGACCCGCCGGGCAGCGCCCGTCCGCACCGCTATCGTCTCGACCTGCCGGAGGCGAGTGAATGGCACGGGCCCTCAGGTGGACAGGGGGATCGTGTGCTCGTCGTCAGTGGTGGTTCGACGTCCAACGCCGTCGTGCGCGGCCGCACCGGGGAGTCCGTGGTGCTGCTCTCCGGCGAACTGCCCGGCGTGCTCACCGAGGAGAGCGTGAGCGAACTCCTCGACCTCGCGGCCGCCGTGCTCAGCGACGAGGAAATGGCCATGTTCCGGGACTGCCTGCGCGCCCTGCGCAACGGCGGCTGCCGCGACGGGCGGCGCATCGAGGTCGACGGCGCGGTGCTCACCGTCTACTACGAGGGCTGAGCAGGGCGCCGAAGGCTACCGGAGCCCGGCGATGGCTGGCAATTGCCTTTGGTATTCGGCCACATGACGAATTGAGAATTCATCACTTCACGTACCATCCATATTTCTCCGAGCATGACTGCCGGACGTGCCGGGTCATGGAGGTCGGAAGATGGAAGGCAAAACAGCGCTCGTCACCGGGGCGGCCGGTGGAATCGGGGAGGCGGTCGTCCGCGCCCTCGGCGAGCGAGAGGTCAAGGTGGCCGCCGTCGACAAGGACGGCGACCGGTTGCGCGAGACCGTGAGCAAGCTGACCGCCGACGGCCTGCACGTCGAGGCCTTCGTCGGCGACGTCACCTCGAGCGCCGACGTCGAGAAGGTCGTCGACGACGTCGAGCGACGGCTCGGCCCCCTCGACTTCCTGGTCAACGCGGCCGGCGTGCTCCGGCTGTCCGAGGCGCGCAAGCTGACGGACGCGGACTGGTCGTTCACCTTCGCCGTCAACACCAGCGGCGTCTTCTTCGTCTCCCGCGCGGTGGTCAACCGCATGGTCGAGCGGCGGCGCGGCGCGATCGTCACGGTGGCCTCCAACGCGGCCAGCACGGCGCGCGTCGAGATGGCGGCCTACGCGGCGTCCAAGGCGGCCGCGACGATGTTCACCAAGTGCCTCGGCCTCGAGGTCGCCAAGTACGGCATCCGCTGCAACCTGGTGGCGCCCGGCTCCACGGAGACCCCGATGCTCAGCGGCATGTGGAAGGACGCGGACGTCGCCCGCGCCGCCTCCATCCAGGGCGTCGCCAGCGCGTACCGGGTGGGCATCCCGCTCCAGCGCCTGGCCCACCCCGACCACGTGGCCCAGGCGGTCGTCTTCCTGCTGTCGGACCAGGCGTCCCACATCACGATGCACGACCTCACGGTCGACGGCGGCGCGGCGCTCGGGGCCTAGCGCCTGGCGGCCGGCCGCAGGGTGCCCCGGGGGTTCGCGGAAACGGCGGTGCCGGGCGGACTCCCTCGTGGGAGTCCGCCCGGCACCGCCGCAGCCGACTCGTTCCCCCGGCCCGGCCGGGGCTAGAGCAGAGCCGCCTTGCGGGCCAGCGACCGCGTCATGGATTCGACCGTCGCCGAGAAGTCCTCGTCCAGGGCGCGCAGGTAGGCGTCCTTGTCCATGACGCGCTCCGTCGTCTCCTCGGCCAGCGTCAGACTGAGGGTGAGGGTGAGCCGGCCCTCCGAGTCCACGCCGATCTCGTCGGCGATCATCGCGAAGTCGGTGGCGTCCGTGTGCCGGAAGACCACCCGGCCCGCCTCGGGCTCGTACGTCACACGCTGGACGAGCAGCCGCTCGCCGCGCTTGGCCTCGCGCAGGATGCCGTCCGGGTAGCGCTCCAGGACGCGGCACTCGGTGATGGCGGGCACGTAGGCCACGGGGTTCTCGGCCTTGTCCACCAGGACCCGCCACAACTGCTCACGGGTGACCTGAGGACTTCCCGGCTCGTTGTCCTCGTTGACACGGCGGGTCCAGGAAAGCGTCAGCATGTCGCTATCTCGCTCCGTCTCGATCGGGCGTTTCTCCGGCAGCCAAGCAATTCTGCGGCCGTACGCGGCGCCCTCCGAGCAGTCCGGCCGCACTCCGTCAGATGCCGCGTAATCGGTCGAAGGGCGTCCGTTTCACTACCTGACGTACTGACCGACTCGCCTGAGCCATACACCAGTTCGCGTCCGATGATGGCACCTGTTGGCTGTATGTGCGTCATCGGCAGGAGAGCCAGAATGTCCAAACGTTTCGAAGGCAAGGTCGTCCTGGTCACGGGCGGCGGCGAGGGCATCGGCCGGGCCGCGGCCTTCGCATTCGCGCGGGAGGGCGCCGATGTGGTCGTGGCCGGCCGTCACCGGGAGATGCTCCACGACACCGTCGAACAGATCACCGAGCTGGGCGGAAAAGCCAGTTGCGGCATCGAGGGCGATGTCACGCATCATGGAAAACAGGACGCGGAGCGCATCGTGCAGACCGTGGTGAACCGCCATGGAAAGCTCGACATCGCTTTCAACAACGTCACGGAACTCGGCCCGAACCAGCCGGTCGCGGAGATCTGCGAAAAGGTCTGGGGCGATACTCTCGCGGCCAATCTGACCGGCGTCTGGCTTTCCATGAAGCACGAGATCGCCCACATGGAGAAGAACGGCGGCGGCGTCATCGTGAACACCGCCAGCAACATCGGGAGCCAGGGCCTGCTGCCGGGAATGGGCGCGTACGCGGCGTCGAAGGCAGCCGTGAGCACGCTCACCCAGACCGCCGCGCGCGAGTACATCGAAAAGGGTGTCCGCATCAACGCCATCAGCCCCTGCCCGCTGGGGCGGGGTGCCAAGGTCGAGGAGATCGCCGAGACCGTGTTGTGGCTCGCCTCGGACGAAGCCTCGTACGTGGTCGGCCACGACCTCGTCCTCGACCGCAAGGCAGCTCTCTGAGCGCACGGCCCGGGGAGAGTCGTTCCACGAACCGAGAGAGGACAGCGAGAGACGACATGGCCAAGATACTCATCGCCGGCGGCGGCATCGGCGGCCTCGCGGCGGCGATCTCGATCGCACGCCACGGCCATCTGGTGACCGTCCTGGAGCGCAGCGACGTCTTCGGCGAGGTCGGCGCGGGCATCCAGCTCGGCCCGAACGCCTTTCACGCCCTCGACCGGCTCGGGGTGGGCGGGGCGGCACTGGAGAAGGCCGTCCTGATCGACGAGTTGCGGTTCATGGACGGCACGACGGGCGAACGCGTCGCCGCCATGCCGCTCACCGGCCCGTACCGGGAGCGCTTCGGCAACCCCTACGCGGTGGTGCACCGCGGCGACCTCTTCCAGACGCTGCTGGACACCTGCCGGGAGCACCCCGGCGTCACCCTGCTCGGCGACAACGCCGTCGCCTCCTACGAGCAGGACGCCGACGGCGTCACCGTCACGACCGAGACCGGGCGCGTCTTCACCGCGGACGCGCTGATCGGCGCCGACGGCATCCGCTCGGCGGTCCGCGCCCAGCTGGTCGGGGACGGCGAGCCGCGCGTGTCCGGGCACACCATCTACCGGTCGGTGATCCCGATGGAGCGGGTGCCGGAGGAGCTGCGCTGGAACTGCGTGGCGCTCTGGGCGGGCCCCAAGTGGCACTTCGTGCACTACCCCATCGCCAGCGGGAAGTACCTCAACCTCGCGGCCACCCGGGACGACGCCGCCAGCGAGGCGGTGGCCGGCCTGCCGGTGCCCACCGACCGCGTGCTCGCGGAGTTCCCCGAGCTGGGGGACGCGGCGCGGCAGCTGCTGGACCTCGGGGAGGACTGGCGGGCGTGGGTGCTGTGCGACCGCGACCCGGTGGAGCGCTGGACCGACGGCCGGGTGACGCTGCTCGGGGACGCGGCGCACCCGATGCTGCAGTACGCCGCGCAGGGCGCCTGCATGGCGCTGGAGGACGCGGTGCTGCTCGGGGATCTCCTCGCCGGTGCGGAGGCGGCGGGCGAGACGATCGGCCAGCGGCTGGAGAAGTACAACGCCGAGCGGCGCGAGCGCACCGCCCGGACCCAGCTGGTCGCCCGTGAGATGGGCCGCCAGCTGTACCACCCGGCGGGCGAGGAGGCCGTGGCGCGCAACGAGATGCTGTCCTCCTTCTCGGTGGAGGACCTGTACGACAAGGTGGACTGGCTGCACGCCGGCGTGCGCTGACCGGCCCCGCACCTCGCGACAACGGCCGCCCCCGGCAAGCTTTCCGGGGGCGGCCGCCGTCGTGCGCCGCGTCGTCGGACCGGTCAGTGGCGGCGGTGCCGCCCGCGCCCGTGGAGAAGCCCCTCGTGGTTGCCGGAGCCGTTGCCCGACAGGATCGGGATGTCGTCCAGGATGTGCGACAGCGGGTCGTCGCCGTCGTTGATGACGGAGTTCTCGTTGCACTGCATCTGCTGGTTCGAGGACAGCAGCAGGATGTCCTGGATGGAGAGGATGCCCAGGTCGCCGACGGCGATGCAGGGCTTGTTGAAGGAGCCCTGGATCAGGCCGATCTGGGGGCTCATGTATCCGCCCGTGTAGGTGTTGCCGTACACCTGCGCCGCGCCGTTGGCGTTGGCGACGTCCTGTCCGCCGTGGTCGTACGCCGCAGCCGAACCCGCCGCGCCGCCGACCGCGGACATCGCCACCGCGGCCATGGCCACTACCTTTTTGATCACGATGTTTCCTTCACTCCGGTGGTCGACTGCTTGCGTGAACGAACGCCTTGTCTAACCAGGAGCGAGGACCGCAGGTTATCGGCGTTCATCCCATTGGCCCACGGGGGAAAAGAGGGAATCCCCCGGCGACGGGACCCGTACGCCCGTCGCAGGGGGATTCGCCAGCCGTTCCGCTGCCGGTCAGCCGTTGGCGGAGCCGTTGCCCGAGAGGATCGGGATGTCGTCGATGAGGTGCGACAGCGGGTCGTCACCATCGCTGATGACGGAGTTGTCGTTGCACTGCATCTCCTGGTTGGAGGACAGGATCGGGATGTCCTGGATCGCGAGGATCCCGACGTCCTGGATGCCGATGCAGAGCTTGTTCAGCGAGCCCTGGATCAGGCTCATCTGCGGGCTTTCCTTGCCGCCGGTGACGGTGTTGCCGTAACCGGTCGCCGCGCCGTTCGCGTTGGCGGTGTCCTGGTCGCCGTCGCCGATGGCCATCGCGGGGCCCGCGAACGTGCCGACCGCGGAAGCCGCCACCGCGGCCATGGCCACTACCTTTTTGATCACGATGTTTCCTTTACTCCGGGTCGTCGACTGCTTGCTGACCGAATGCCTTGTCCAACGCGGCGCGGTCGCGCAGGTTATCGGCATTCATCCCATTGGCCCAGGCGTGGCCGGCGTACCGGAAAGCGCGTAAGTCAAAAGGCCCCGCGCGGGTGGGGAGAAATGACAAATCCCCCTGCGACGGGTCCCGCACACCCGTCGCAGGGGGATTCGCGCCGTACTCGGTCCGCCGGTCAGTGGCCGTTGGCGGAACCGTTGCCCGAGATGATCGGGATGTCGTCCAGGATGTGCGACAGCGGGTCGTCACCGTCGCTGATCGTGGAGTTGTCGTTGCACTGCATCTCCTGGTTGGAGGACAGGATCGGGATGTCCTGGATAGCGAGGATCGCGATGTCCTGGAGGGCGATGCAGGGCTTGTTCAGCGTGCCCTGGATCAGGCTCATCTGAGGGCTTTCCTTGCCACCGGTGCGCGTGTTGCCGTAACCGGTCTTCGCGCCATTCGCGTTGGCGGTGTCCTGGTCATCGCCGATGGCCATGGCGGGGCCGGCGAGTGTACCGACTGAGGTGACCGCGAGTGCGGTCGTGGCGAGAAGCTTCTTGAGCACGTCTATGCCTTTCGATCGTGTAGCGCCCCCACTGAAAGCGATCTGACTAACTCCGGCCTATTTGGGAGGTTCCGGGATGTCACTCATTCGCACCATCGGGGCGCCGGACGATCTCCAGCGGTTCAGCGCGTGCGCCGCCGGTAGGAAAAGATGCTCGTCAATGTCACATAGCGGTACTGCCCCCCGCGTTCGCTGCACAGCTCACCGCGCTCGATGAGGTGCGCGACGGTCCACGGAGAGAGTCCCAGCAGCGACGCCGCGGTGCGGATCGGCACGCTGTACCCCTCGAAGACGGCGGGGACGGGCGGATCGCCCACCGGGCGCCGTTCTTCCGCCCCGACGGTCTGGACAGTCTCGTAGCCGCCGACCACGCGGCGGTCCGCCACGTAGTAGTCGTGTGCGGCAGTCAGGTGTCGTCCCATGTCGACGCGCACCATCCCCTCGGTTCCCGAACCTCGTACTGGCCGCCCGGCTAGTGAGCGTAACGGGAAGACTAGGCACCCAACTAACCGGGCGTCAAGTACGCTAATCTGCTTGCTTGCTGACCGGTAAGACCGGTTCTCGGAGGTGCCCGACCGAAGGGAGCAGTCGATGCGGAGTGCTGAGCGGCACGGCCGGGGTGATACCCGGCAGCGCATTCAGGAGACGGCACTGGAGTGCTTCCTGGTGCGCGGGTACGAGCGGACGACCCTGCGGGAGATCGCGGTACGGCTCGGCGTGACCAAGGCGGCGCTCTACTACCACTTCAAGACCAAGGAAGACATCCTGGTCAGCCTGTTCCTGGACGTCGGGCGCCGGATGGACGAGCTCATCGAGTGGGGCCGCCGGCAGCCGCGCGGGCTGGAGGTCAGGCGCGAGCTGCTGGCACAGTGCAGCGTGATCTTCAGCAGCGCGGCGCCGCTCTTCACCGTCCTGCACGCCAACGAGGCGGCGCTGAGCGAGCTCAGCGTCGGTCGCGCGTTCAAAAACCGCGTGTCCGCCCTGTCGGGTCTCTTCAGGGAACCGGACGCACCCGTCGCCGCCCAGGTGCGCTGCATCACCGCGCTGCTCAGCCTGCACTTCGGCACGTTCGCGCTGAGCCACGTCGAGGGCGATCCGGAGGAGAAGCGGCTGGCCCTGCTCGACGGTGCCACCGAACTGCTGACCTCGGCCCACGAGGCCCGGGGCCTGGCCTAGGACATGTCCGGGCGGGCACCTGGTCGTACTCCCCGACTGTCCGGAAGAGTGACAAGGTGACGCCGGCCCGTCGCGCGTCCGGATGACAGGCCCCGTCCCCTGCGTCGGCGGACGGCGGAGGCCCCGGCTCCGGCCCACCGCCGCTGCGCCAGAATCATGGCCTCCCCATGACGTGGGCCGAAGCCGGCGGGCACGCATGCGCTAGTCGGGCGTCAAGTAAGCTCAGTTGACGGGGTGCAGCCGATCCCGACGGACAACGCAGGAGAGAGCCATGGGCAGCATCCCCCGGGCGCGCAGGAGCGACACCCGAGAACGCATTCAGCAGACGGCGCTCCAGCTCTTCCTCTCACGCGGCTACGCCAACACCTCGCTCCGCGAGATCGCCGAGGAGCTCGGCGTCACCAAGGCCGCGCTCTACTACCACTTCAAGACCAAGGAAGACATCCTCGCCGAGCTCTCGCAGCAGCTGGGCGAGCCGGTCGACGCGCTGATCGCCTGGGCCTCCGGGCAGCCGCCCACGCCGGAGACCAAGCGGGAGCTGCTCCGCCGCTACAGCGCGGCCGTGCGGGACGCCGCGCCGATCTACCGCATCCTCCAGGAGAACCAGGCGACCCTGCGCGACCTCGACATCGGCGAGCAGCTGCGGCAGCGGGTCAGAGCCGTCTCCCGGCTCATGTCCACCGGCGACGGCCCGCTGGACGTCCAGGTCCACTACGCCAGCGCCCTGCTGACCGTGCACTTCGGCACCTTCGGGCTGGACGAGGTGGCGGGCGAGGCCGAGGAGAAGCGGGCCGCCCTGCTCAAGGTCGCCATGGAGATCCTGGACGCGGCCGACCGCACCCCGGCGGGCTGACGCCGGGAGGTCGCACCGTCAGCGGAAGAGCCCGGCGTGGTCGCGTGCCCAGGTGCCGTACGAGCGCGCGGGACGCCCCAGCAGACGCTCCACGGCCGGCTCGACGTGCCCCTTCGCGCCCCGCAGCTGGCGCTCGCCGCTCTCCCGCAGCGCGGCGGCCACCTGCGGCCCGTAGCGGCGCTCGGTGGCGGCGTACACCTGGTCGCCGGTGAGCTCCTGGAAGGCCAGCTCCCGGCCCAGCGCTGCGCCCAGCGCGGCGGTCTGCTGCCGCGCGGTCAGCGCCTCGGGGCCGGTCAGCGCGTACGCCTGCCCGGCGTGCCCGTCGCCGGTGAGCACGAGGGCCGCGACGGCCGCGACGTCACGGGGGTCCACACAGGCGTTGGGCGCGTCGGCGGGCCAGGCGCGGACGAGGCCGGCCGACCGGACGCCGTCGGCCCAGGAGAGGGTGTTGCTCATGAAGGAGCGGGGCCGCAGCATCGTCCAGTCGAGGCCGCAGGCGCGCACCCGCTCCTCGGCCGCACGCTGCCAGCGGGTGAGGAAGTCCTCGGCGCCGTCGTCCGTGACCGCGAGGGCGGAGAGCTTGACCAGGTGGCGCACGCCGGCCGCGCGGGCGGCGTCCACGATGTTGGCGTCGTACTCGGGCAACCGCGGGTCCCGGGTGATGACCAGGACCTTCTCGATGCCGGCCAGCGCGGCCCGCAGGCCGGCCGGGTCGGCGAAGTCACCGGTGACGGGTTCGCCGAGCGGGCCGAGGTCCGGCAGCCGGGCCGGGTCCCTGCCGAGCAGCCGTACGGCGTGCCCGGCCCCGGCCAGCAGCCGGGCGGTGGCACGGCCGATGGTGCCGCTCGCGCCGGTGATCAGGATGCGGGGGGCGGTGGCGTGGGTCATGGGTGGCATCCTGCCGGTCGCGCTAGGCCTTGACGATGTCGGCGTCCGCCGGCTCCCCGGCCTCGTCGGTCTCCGCGGCGTCCCTGGTCTGTGCCGTCCCGGAAGCTTCGGCCGCTTCGGCCGCCCGGCGCTCGGCCTCGGCGATGAGGCGGGCGCCGCGGTCGGGGGCCGTGTCGAGCTGGAGGAGGATCGCCGGGCTCGCCAGCCCGGGCAGGATGTGCCGGAAGAGGATGGAGATCTGCTCCGACAGATCGGCGAGGCCGGTGGTGACCTCGGAGATGACCTGCACACCCGTCCAGGCCCCGACGACGAACCGCGCGGTGATGTACGGGTCGACGTGCGGCAGGACCTCACCCCGGGCCTTCGCCTCGGCCAGCATGCCGGAGGAGACCTCGGTCCACTCGGCCCAGGGGCCCGTGCTGGCGAGGTGCTGCGTCATCGGGTCGAGGGCCAGCCGGGCACCGGCCCGCAGCAGCGGGTCCTTCGGCAGGCGGTGGGCGAGCAGCATGCCCGTGTCGACCCACTCCTGGAGCTTGGTGGACTGCGGGGCGACCCCGTCGACCGAGACCTGCTCCTCCAGGACTCCGCGCGCCAGCGCCTCCTTGGAGTCGAAGTGGAAGTACAGGGCTCCCTTGGTCACTCCGGCCCGCGCCAGGACCTCGGAGATGGTGCAGGCCTCGTAACCGCGCTCGGCGAAGAGCGACGCCGCCGCCTCCAGCGCTGCCCGGCGAGTCCTGATTCCACGCGCCTGCTGCGCCATTGCCGCCCCTCCGACCAAAACAAACCGAACGCGTCGTACTTTACCCCCACAACTATCAGCCGCTGTGCGGCCGAATCATTCCAGCCGCACCATGGCGAAAACGTTACGGGTAAAGCGGGGCGGCAGACATGCCATTCCCGGCGGGAAGCGGACGTCCTCAATGCTTCAGACGCACCGGAAGTTCCTGATGTCCGTAGGAAATAAAGGACGGCAAGGGCCGCAGTTCGTCCACCGGGACGGCGAGCGAGAGCCCGGGGAAGCGCTCGAAGAGCGCCGGCAGGGCGAGCGAGGCCTCCAGCCGCGCGAGCGGCGCGCCCGGGCAGTGGTGGGCGCCGTGCCCGAAGGCGATGTGGTCGCGCCGGGTGGCGCGGGTGATGTCGAACGCGGTCGCGTCCTCCCCGTGCTGGACCCGGTCATGACCGGCCCCCAGCACGGAGATGAGGATCGCGTCACCGGCCGCGATCAGCACGTCCCCCGCCTCGATGTCCTCGACGGCGAAGCGCAGCGGGATGTTGGCCACCGGGCCGCGGGCCCGCAGCGTCTCCTCGATCACGTCGTCCCAGGTGGCCCGGCCGTCGCGGACGAGTTCCCGCTGTTCCGGGTGGGTGAGCAGCGCCAGGACGGCCTGGTCGAGGAGGTTGACGGTCGTCTCGTGCCCGGCGCCGATGATGAGCAGCAGGGTGTCGACAAGCTCCTTCTCGCTCAGCCCGGTGCCGTCGCCCTCGTCGCGCGCGGCGATCAGGTCGCTCGTCATGTCGGCGCCCGGGTTGGCCCGCTTGCCGGCGACGAGCTCGGAGAGCAGGCGGTAGAGCTCGAATTGATTGGCCTGCGCCTCTTCCGCCGTCGTGGTCGTCGTGAAGAGCACGTCGACGACACGGTGCAGATCGTCGCGGAGCCTCTCCTCGATTCCCAGCATTTCGCAGATGACACGAATGGGCAGCGGATAGGAGAATCGCTGCTTCAAGTCGACGGTCTCCCCCGGCGGCAGCGCGGCGAGATCGTCCAGTAGCTCGTTGACGATGCTTTCGATGCGAGGTTTGAGCGAGGCCGTGCGGCGGGCGGTGAACGCCTTGACGACCAGTCTGCGCAGACGGTGGTGCTCGTCCCCGTAGGCCGTGAGCATGTTCTGCACGGAGACCCACATCGCCAGCGGCCACGTGTGGTCGACCTCGCCACTGATCCAGGCCGGCCAGTGCCGGTAGGCGTCCTTCGAGACGCGGGGGTCGAGCATGAGGCGTCTGGCCAGTTCGTAGCCGGTGACCGACCAGGCCCGGACACCGCCGGGGAGCTCGACGAGAGTGGCCGGCCCGCGGGCGCTCAAGAGGGCCGTCTCGCCCCTGAGGTCGCGGCCGGTGGGATCGAGGACGAAGGGACAGGACGAGCGCTGCATCTGGGGACTCCGCTGATGTCGCTGCACCGGGACCGTGTATACGTTCTGTGATCCTCGGCTCGCAGCCTTGAAGATAACCGGCCAGTCCGTATCTTAGATCAGGCTACGTATTGCCAACATGCTTGACTTATCGTCAATTATCTTCCATGGAGAGTTCTATGGATCCGTCGACCGCCGCCGAGGGTCGGCGCGTGACGCGCCGCACAGCCAGCCCGCGCCGGATGACCAGTACGGTCCCCAAGGAACTCGTCCACCGGGCATCGGTGGCGGAGGTCTTCCTGACCGGATCGACCGCCCTGGGTGACCACCGTTTCCGCCTCGACGCCCAATGGCCCCGTGCCCACACGTTCTTCACCACGGACGGCGGCAGACGACACGATCCGCTGCTGGCGGCGGAAACCATCCGACAGGTCGGTTTGTACCTCGCCCATACGGAATTGAATGTTCCGCTCGGACATCAATTCCTCTTGCAAGAAATGCACTTCCATGTCCATGAGGAACAACTCGTCATCGGCATGACGCCGAGCGATCTGACCATAGACGCCCGCTGTATCGTCAGTGACAGCAGAGACCGCCGATTCGCCTTCCGCATGGAAATGACCATTTTCCGTGACGGCGCGCCGGTCGCCACCGGCGGCGGTCAATTCGTCTGCATACCCGCCGCGCTCTACGGCCGGATACGCGGCAAGCACGCCGACTTCACCGAGCGACTGGCCGTTCCCCGCCCGGCGCCCGCCCGCCCCGCCGACGTCGGGCGCGCCGGTTCGCTCGATGTGGTGATCTCCCCCACCGACCGGCCGGACCGCTGGCTGCTGTCCCCCGATCTGCTGCACCCCATCCTCTTCGAGCACCCCGCCGACCACGTGCCCGGCATGGTCCTGGTCGAGGCGGCCCGCCAGGCCGCGTACGCCGTGCTCCGCCCCCGGGCGGCGGGCACCGCGACCGTCACCGCCACCTTCAGCCGGTACGCCGAGCTCGACACGCCCTGCTTCATCGACGTGACCGTGCCCGAGCACGAGCCCCTCGCCCCGCTCACCGCCGAGGTGACCGGCACGCAGCTCGGCGAGCCGGTCTTCGTCTGCACGCTGGCCCATGTCACCGACGACTGCCGGGCGTTCGCCGTGGCGTGAGCGCGGAGTGACGGCCTCGCCGCTCCCGCCGTCGGCGCCCCGTCCCCCACTCCCGCACCGGTAGTGCGTCCTCGGCCCCGGCCGCCACCGGGCCGAGTAGGCTACGCCCGCCGACCTGCGCGAGCCGAGGGAGCGCCTGCGGGATGAGCCTCAGCCTGACCGGAACCCCGTTCTTCGCGCTGCTCCTCGCGGCGACCGCGCTGACCGTCCTCGCCACGCTGCTGCTGTGGCCCCGCGTGCCCGGCCCCGGACCGGTGCGCTGGCTGGCCCGCGTGCTGCTCATCGGGCTCTGCCAGGCCGCCGCCATCTGCGTCGTCGCCTGCTGGATCAACACCAGTTACGGCCTCTATGCCTCCTGGGGCGACCTCCTCGGCCGCACCGGCGACGCCGGCCCCGTCGCGATGCCCGGACCGCCGCCCCAGCGCGCCCGGTTCACCCGGGGCGACAACGGCATGCGCGAGACGTACTTCCACGGGCCGCGCTCCAAGCTCTCCGGCCAGGTCATGGTGTGGACCCCGCCTCAGTACGACGACCCGCGCTACCGCCGCACGCCGTTCCCCGTCGTGATGCTGCTGCACGGCGTGCCGGGTTCGCCGCAGTCGTGGCTGGAGCAGGGCAGGATGCCGGGCGTCTTCGAACGGCTGGTCCGCAGCGGCGCGGCGCGTCCCGCGATCCTGGCGGTCCCGATCATCAACCCGGGTGGGGTCGACACCGACTGCTCCGACCTGCGCGGCCGCAAGGTCGCCACCTGGCTGGCCTCGGACGTGCCGGAGCTCATCCGCAGCCACTTCCGGACCGGGCGTGAGCCGGGGTCGTGGGGTGCGCTCGGCATCTCCACCGGCGGGCTGTGCGCGGCGAAGCTGCCGCTGCAGTACCCGCGCGTCTTCGGGGCGGGTGCCGCCCTCGACCCCGATCCGCTCAACGGCGACGGCGGCGCGATCACCGACCCGCGCCTGCGGCGCGAGAACAGCCCGACGTGGCTGGTCCGCCACAGCCGGGCCGAGGTCGGGCTCTTCCTCGCCACGTCCCGGCAGGACCGGGACAGCCCGCCGCGCTACATCGAGGAGTTCCAGCGGGACGCGGCGGGCTCGCGGGTCCGGTTGCGGACGATGTTGCTCGCGTCCGGCGGGCACAACTACAACACGTGGATGCGGCTGTACCCGGCGGCGTTCGACTG
>NZ_JBFAPH010000050.1:0-24920 GCF_040675635.1 Streptomyces sp. NPDC049577 | reverse complement strand
GGAGGTCCTTGAGCTCGATGAGCCCGGTCTCCAGCCACTCCTTGTAGGCCTGTTCTGCGTCGCGGGCACCGTGAAGGCCTACGCCTACGGGCTGGGCCTGACCTTCGCCGCCACCCTGGGCCTGGCCACCGCCGTCGGCGGCGGCGTGCTGCGCGACATACTCGCCCATGAGGTCCCCTCGCTGCTGCGCTGGGACCGCGACCTCTACGCGGTACCGGCCATGGTGGGATCCACCATGGCCGCCCTGCTGATTCGTTTCGGCACGTTCAACGCCACCACCAGCGTGCTGCCGGTGACGACCGCGTTCGTGCTGCGCCTGCTGGCCATGCGCTACCACTGGCGCGCCCCGCGCGCCTGGCACCGCCGCAGCGCCGCCTCGGAAGAGATCCCCTAGGCGGTTCCGGCCTCAGACCTCCCGGCCCAGCCACGCGGCCAGCCGCCCGTACGCGTCCGCGCCCTCCGGGGCCGACCGGACCGGCTCGAACGGGACGCCCTCGCCGCGCCGCTCGGCCGGCAGCGCCCGGTGTGCCCACTCCAGGGCGTACTCGGCGAGCTCCTGGTCCAGGGCGAACGGCTCGCCGAGGGCCCGGGAGAGGTCCCCGGCGTGTGCGGTCATCTCCATCACGCAGCCCGAGGCCAGGTAGGCACGGCCCGGCATCTCGCCCCACGGCACGCTGACCGGCATGTCGAGCCTGGCGTCGTCGGCCCAGGCCGCGAGCAGCCGGTCGCGGGCCCGGTCGTAGGTCCCGGCCCAGGCGTCGTCCGGCACGTCCACGTCGGGCGCGAGCTCACCGCGCGCGCCCGTCTCGCCGATCACGGCGGCCGCGTTCGCTCCCCATACGAGGTGCGCGAGCAGGGCCCGGACGTCGAACTCCGCGCACGGGGTCGGGGCGCCGAGCCGCTCGGCAGGCACGGCCGCGACGAGCCGCGCCACCTGCTCGGAAGCGCGGGCGAGCTGGGGGCGCGGGTCGGTGAAAGCAGTCATGGGTCAGGCCTTTCGTCGGAAAGATCTCCGTGTCCGGTCGACGCAGAGCCTGCCCGCATAAGCTGACATCCGCCGTCAGGTTTGCCCGGGGGAGGCCCACGCACGTGAAGTCCGACCGTCTGCTGTCGATCCTGCTGCTCCTCCAGACCCGTGACCGGGTGCCCGCCGCCGAGCTGGCCAAGCGGCTGGAGGTGTCGGTCCGCACGATCTACCGGGACGTCGAGTCCCTCTCCGCCGCCGGCGTCCCCGTCTACGCCGAGCGCGGCCGGTACGGCGGCATCGCCCTGCTCCCCGGCTACCGCACCGACGTCACCGGGCTGACCGCCGACGAGGCCCGCGCCCTCTTCGTCCTCGCCGCCCAGGGCGGCGCGCACGCGGCCCTGGGCCTCGACGGCGCCCTCGGCTCCGCCCTGCGCAAGGTCATGGCCGCCCTGCCGGCCCCGCACCGCCCGGCCGCCGAGGCCACCAGCCGCCGCATCCTCGTCGACCCCGTCCGCTGGATGCCCGGCCCGGGCACCGCCGCCGATCTCGGCGCACTGCACGACGCCGTCTTCGCCGACCGCCGGCTGCGGCTGCGCTACCGCCACGGCGGCGCCACCCGGCCGCGGACCTACACCGTCGACCCCTACGGCCTCGTCGCCAAGGCCGGCGTCTGGTACCTCGTCGCCGACCACCGCGCCCGGCCCCGCCTCTACCGCGCCGACCGCGTCGAGGCCCTGACCCTCACCGACGCGCCCGTCGCCCGCCGGGAGGGCGTGGAACTGGCGGACGTCTGGGACGTGCTGCGCCGCCAGGTGGAGCACCGCCCGGGCGGGATCAAGGTGACGGCCCGCGTCCGCCGCTCCCGGCTCGACATGCTGCTGCGCCTGCGCGGCCACCAGCTCGCCGGGCCGCCCTCCGAGGGCGACCCCGCGACGGTGGAGTTCGTCTTCCCCGCCCCGGAGGCGGCGCGGGGCCTGCTGGGGTACGGGCCGGACCTGGAGGTCACCGGCCCGGAGGCGGTGCGGGAGGACCTGGCGGCGGTGGCGGCCCACGCGGCCCGGCTGTACGCGGCGCCGGGTCAGCCGAGCTGAGCAGTGGTGTTCGCGCCGTCCAGCGCCTCGCGCAGGATGTCGGCGTGGCCCGCGTGCTGGGCGAGCTCCCGCAGCAGGTGCAGCAGGATCCGGCGGGCGGACCAGTGCTGGACGTCCCCGGGGGCCCACGGCGCCTCCGGCAGCGGCACGGTCACGTCGAGGTCCGGCAGCGCGGCGACCGCGGCGTCGGTGGCCCGGGCCGCGTCCCGGTAGGCGGCCACCAGCCCGTCGAGCGTGGCGCCTTCGGGCATGGCGTACTGGTCCATGTCCCACATGGACTCGGGGGTGGATCCGTCGCCCGAGGTCATGATGTGGGTCCAGTTCCGCTCGCCGTGCGTCAGGTGGTTGACCAGGCCGCCGAGCGTCAGCTCGCTGACGGTCGTCCGCTCGCGGGCCCGGTCGTCGGTGACCCCGCGCAGGGTGATCAGAAAGGTCTCGCGCTGCCCGGCCAGGGCGCGCAGCAACTCGGTGCGCTCGTCCGCGTCGTGTGTCATGGGGCGACCGTAGGAGGGATTTAGGTCAGATCGCGTCCGCCTTCTCCGGTGCGATCCGGCTTCTCACGTGCTCAAGGGCCGGAACGCCCCGTACGACCCCGCGGCCCGCCTCGTAGAATCGTTGCCACCATGGCCTACCTCGATCACGCCGCCACCACCCCCATGCTCCCCGAGGCGGTGCGGACGATGACCGCGCAGCTCGCCGTAGCGGGCAACGCGTCCTCGCTGCACGCCGCCGGGCGGCGGGCCCGTCGCACCGTCGAGGAGGCGCGCGAATCGCTCGCCGCGTCGCTCGGCGCGCGCCCCAGCGAAGTCGTGTTCACCGCGGGCGGCACCGAAGCGGACAACCTCGCCGTCAAGGGCCTGTTCTGGGCACGCCGCGCCGCCGACCCCGCCCGCACCCGCGTCCTGGCCAGCCCCGTGGAGCACCACGCCGTGCTCGACGCCGTCGACTGGCTCGCCGCGCACGAGGGGGCGACCGTCGAGTACCTGCCGGTCGACGCCTACGGCCGGGTGCACCCCGACGCGCTGCGCGAGGCGATAGCCCGCAACCCCGACGACGTCGCCCTGGCGACCGTCATGTGGGCCAACAACGAGATCGGCACGGTCATGCCGGTCCGCGAACTCGCCGACGTGGCGGCCGAGTTCGGCGTGCCGCTGCACGCCGACGCCGTGCAGGCCGTCGGCCAGCTGGACGTCGACTTCGCCGCGTCCGGGCTCGCCGCCATGACCGTCAGCGGCCACAAGATCGGCGGCCCGTACGGCATCGGCGCGCTGCTGCTGGGCCGCCAGTACGCGCCCGTACCGCTGCTGCACGGCGGGGGTCAGGAGCGGCACGTGCGCTCCGGGACGCTGGACGTACCGGCCATCGCCGCGTTCGCGGTCGCGGGCGCGCTGGCCGCCGAGCGGCGCGCGGACTTCGCGCGCGAGGTCGGGGCACTGCGGGACGAGCTGATCGCGGGCGTCCGCGCGGCCGTCCCGGACGCGGTCCTCGGCGGCGACCCGGACCCGGCGGGCCGACTGCCCGCCAACGCGCACTTCTCCTTCCCCGGCTGCGAGGGCGACTCCCTCCTGCTGCTGCTCGACGCCCGCGGCATCGAGTGCTCCACGGGCTCGGCCTGCACGGCCGGGGTGGCCCAGCCCAGCCACGTCGTCCTGGCGACGGGCACGGACGCGAAGCTGGCGCGGGGGACGCTGCGGTTCTCGCTGGGGCACACGTCGACGCGGGACGACGTCGCCGCGGTCGTCGACGCGATCGGCCCGGTGGTGGAGCGTGCGCGGACGGCGGGGCTCAGCTAGGGCACTGGCCGGCGGCTTTTCGCCGGGACTGCGCCGGGGGCGAATACCGCCGGTCCGGCACGTCGTGGCCGTTCGCCGTCGCGGCGGCGGAAGAACTGTCCGCCGCAACGGCGACAAGCCACCGTCCCCGGGGTCCGGCGGAATATCCGGTCACCGCGGCCGAGGCGTTCGGCACGAGCCGCCGGACGGGAGTCCGCTGCCCCCGACCTGGGGCCGGGGCGGAGCCCCGCGAGCCCGTACCCTGGAGGGGCTATGACTGACTTCCCGGGTGCCCCCGACCTCAGCGCCCCCCGCAAGGGGCTCCGCGTCCTCGCCGCCATGTCCGGCGGGGTGGACTCCGCCGTCGCCGCGGCCCGCGCCGTCGAGGCCGGTCACGACGTGACCGGCGTGCACCTCGCGCTGTCCGCGAACCCGCAGTCCTTCCGGACCGGCGCGCGCGGCTGCTGCACCATCGAGGACTCCCGCGACGCCCGCCGGGCCGCCGACGTCATCGGCATCCCCTTCTACTGCTGGGACCTCGCCGAGCGCTTCCGCGAGGACGTCGTCGAGGACTTCGTCGCCGAGTACGAGGCCGGCCGCACCCCCAACCCCTGCCTGCGCTGCAACGAGAAGATCAAGTTCGCGGCGCTGCTGGACAAGGCCCTCGCCCTGGGCTTCGACGCCGTCTGCACCGGCCACTACGCGACGATCGTGGTGAACGAGGACGGCACGCGTGAGCTGCACCGGGCCAGCGACATGGCCAAGGACCAGTCCTACGTGCTGGGCGTGCTGGACGACAAGCAGCTGGCCCACGCGATGTTCCCGCTCGGTGACACGATCACCACCAAGGACGAGATCCGCGCCGAGGCACAGGCCCGCGGCCTCGCCGTGGCGAAGAAGCCCGACAGCCACGACATCTGCTTCATCGCCGACGGCGACACCCAGGGCTTCCTCGCCAAGCGCCTGGGCAGGGCCGAGGGCGACATCGTCGACGAGGCCGGCAACAAGCTGGGCACCCACGAGGGCGCCTACGGCTTCACCATCGGCCAGCGCAAGGGCCTGCGCATCGGCCACCCGGCCCCCGACGGCAAGCCGCGCTACGTCCTCGACATCTCGCCGGTGAACAACACGGTGACCGTGGGCCCGGCCGAGGCCCTGGACGTCTCCGCCCTGACCGCGATCAAGCCGCGCTGGTGCGGCGTCGCGCCCGAGGGCCCCGGCACCTACACGGCCCAGCTGCGCGCGCACGGCGGCGAGACCGAGGTGACGGCCGAGCTGGTGGACGGGCAGGAGCTGCGGGTCCGCTTCACCGAGCCGGTGCGCGGCGTGGCGCCGGGCCAGGCGATCGTGCTCTACGACGGCACGCGCGTGGTGGGCTCGGCGACGATCGCGACGACGGAGCGGGCCGCCCTGCGGGCGGCCCAGTAGGGGAACAGCACCGAGATCTCCAGGCCGATGTCCGTCGGGCACCGGCCGGCACCGGGTCGCCGAAACGTGCCCTCCGCCTTCGGCCGGTGGCGAGCGTGCCGTGTCGTTGCCCCGCCGCTCAGCGCTCGATCGTGCGCAGCACGTTCGTGACCTCGCACTTGCCCCCGGTGCTCGGCGCGCCCGGCTTCGGCACGTACGGCGTCGAGACGTCGAGGTTCTCGGTCTTGCCGGGGGAGACGTAGGGGATCGACGGGTTGCGGAGGGTGACCTTGCCCGTGGGGTCGGTGAACTTCACGGTGAGGCGGTAGGTGTACTTGAGCGTGGCGCTGCCGTTGGTGGCGCTGAGCTTCGCCGTGATGCCGAGGCGATCGGTGTAGGCACAGTCGTTGATCTTGATGTCGCTCATGGCGTCGTTCCGGCCGGTGCCGCTGCCGCCGGTGGTGGTGCTTCCCGAGGTGCCGGACGTGCTGCCGCTCGTCGTGCTGCCGGTGGTGCCCGTGCTGCCGGTGCTGCCGCCCGAGGTGAAGCCGCCCGTCGAGGAGTCCACGCCGCCGGAGCCGCCGCTCGTCGACGTGCCCCCGCTCGTGGACGAGCTGCCGCTGCTGTGGTGGCTGGAGCCGCCGCCGCCGCAGCTGCCGCCGTGGTGGCCGCGGGCGCCGGTCAGGGCGACGACGCAGACGCCGAAGACGGCTGCCGCGCGTATGTGACGAACCTTCACGTTGGGAACTCCCCCGATGAAAACGAGCTGGATTTTGCCGTCTCTTGACGAGCGCACGTCACGCTAACAACGTCTTTACGAGCCGCCAAATCCAGGGAAGTTCTGTGACGCGGCCGCGACGGAACGGGTTCCGAACCGGGACACGAGGTGGCTGAAACCCGCTCACGCTATGGAGAGTTGCGACAAGAGGGTACGGATCGCCTGTGCGGGGTCGCCGGCCTCATGGGCTTCGAAGAGCGTCGCGGCCCGCTCCAGGCAGTCTCGCCCTGCGGCGGTTTCGCCGTTCGCCAGCAGGGCCTGGCCGAGACAGGACAGCGCGTCCCCGAGAAACCCCCAGTGGCCGTACTCCTCGCCGGCGGCCACCGCCTCGCGGAGGTATGTGACCGCGTCCCCCAGCCGTCCGGCCTGATGGAGCTTCATTCCGGCCTCGGTCAGCAGACGGACTTCGCTGAGACGGTCACCCTCCGACCGCATGCGGGCGGCGGCCTCCCGGCACCGGACGACGCCCTCGTCCAGGCGGCCCGCTTTGAACAGGGCCCGGAACAGGTTGGCGAGGTTCGTGCCGTGATCGTGGACACCCGCCTCGGCCATGAGGGCCTCGGCTTCCTCGAAGCGGGCTATGGCCTCCTCGTAGTGCTGCCGGTCGTAGGCGCCCGTGCCCAGGCACGTCACCGCCGCGGCCTCGCCCTTCCGGTCGCCGGCCGTCCTGGCGACGGCCAGGGCGTGGGCGAAGTGGCGGGCCGCCTCCTCGTGCCGGCCGGCTCGCGAGTGCGCCTGGCCGATGCTCCGCAGGACGCGGGACTCGGTGATCCGGTCCCCCGCCCGTTGCGCCAGGGCTGTGGCGCCCTTCAGCCGGCCGACGGCCTCGTCCCAGCGTTCCGCTTCGTTCAGCGCCGTGCCCAGCGCGTACAGGGCATGCGTCACGGTCGGCTCGTCGCCCGTGATGTGCGCGGCCTTGAGGTACGCACGGGCGGTGGTCACGAGGTCCTCGCGGTAGCGGTGCCGGTGCAGGAACGGGTGCAGCAGGTGCGCCAGCGTCAGCGCCTGCCGCGGTCTGCCCGACGTCGCGGCCAGCGTGGTGGCCGCCACCAGCGTCGCGCGCTCGCGCTCGATCCAGGCCAGGGCCCGGGAGTGCTCGGTCAGATGGCCGTTCCGGGGCTTCCCGGGAACGGGCCGGGTGAAGCACTGGGCGTCCTCGGCCCAGGCCACGTAGTGGTCCAGCAGCCGCCCAAGGGCCTCCCGGCGATCCTGCTGCCGCAGGCCCAGCTCCCGCGCGTACTCCCGCACCAGGTCGTGCATCCGCCACCGGTCGCGGCCCACCGGCTCCAGCAGATGGGCCCGGGCCAGGGCGGCCAGCAGAGCGCGTACCGGTCGTACGGGCTCCCCGGCCAGGGCCGCCGCGGCCTCCGTCGCGATGTCCGCTCCCGGGTTCAGCGGCAGGAGCCGGAACAGCCGGGCCTGCCGCTCGTCGAGGCGGGCGTACGACAGGTCGAAGGCCGCCCGCACCCCGGGGGCGCCCCCGTCGTCGTCGTAGTGCAGGGCGGCCAGGCGCGAGTGGGACTCCGTCAGCTCGTCGGCCAGGTCTTCAAGGCTGCGGTAGGGGTCGGCCTTCAGCAGCGCGGCCGCTATCCGCAGGGCCAGCGGCAGCAGGCCGCACAGCTCGGCGAGCCGGGCCAGCGCCGACGGCTCCTCGTCCGGGCGCGGATCGCCGGGCCGGGCCTCGGTCAGCGACCGGGCGATCAGCTCGGCCGCGCCGGCCGGTGTCAGGATGTCGAGGTCCAGCAGCCGGGCGCGCGGCAGCGAGGCGAGCGTGTGCCGTGACGTCACCAGCACCCGGTGGGCGGGACTGCCCGGCAGCAGGGGTTCCACCTGGGCCGCGCCGGAGGCGTTGTCGGCGACCAGGAGCACCGGTCTGCCGGCCGCCGCCATCTCCGCCAACTGGGAGCGCAGCAGCGCTGCTTGCTCCGCCTCGCCCGGCGGCAGGTCGGCCTCCCGGACGCCCACGGCCCGCAGCAGCGAGCCGAGGGCCTCGGCCGTGCCGAGCGGACCACCGGGGTCGTAACCGCGCAGGTCGACGAAGAGCACCCCGCCGGGGAACCAGCCGCGTGCCACCGCCTCGTGCGCGGCGTGCAGCACGAGCGACGTCTTGCCGACACCGGCGAGCCCGGCCACCGCCGAGACGACGGTCGTCGGACTGCCCGTGGCGCCCGGATCGAGGCTCGCCAGCAGCTCCGCCACCTGCTCCTCGCGGCCCACCAGCAGACCCGGTGCCGGCGGCAGCGCCGCGAGGGCCCGCGGCGCGGGGCCGCGGGCCACCCCGTACGAGATGTGCTGCACACCCGTGCCGAGGACCGGGCCCGTGAACGTGCCGCTCAGCTCGGCGTGGTCACCGCCGCTCACCGTCGCGGGGCCTCCCCGTACGAGATGCGCTGCGTGCCCTTGCCCAGCACCGGGCCGTGGAAGGTGCCGCTGAAGTCGATGCGGTCGCCGGCGCGATCCTCGGTCAGGGCGATCAACTCGCGCAGCTCCGCGGCCGCTTCCCGGCGCGCCGCCTCGTCCAGGCCCGTCAGGAGCGCCCCGAAGGCCATGCCTATCCGGCTCGCCTCCGTCTCCGGCGTGCCGTCGCCCTCCAGCCGGGCCGCCACCCGGTCCAGCTGCTCCACCGCGACCCGCGTGGGTTCCTCCCCACCCCGTCCCAGCAGCCGCGCCGCCCGGGCCCTGACCGTCTGCCAGGCGTCCGTGCCCGCCGCCTGGACCACGGCCGTGCCTCCCGCCGCGGCCAGTGCCGTCATCGCCTCGCTCAGCATGCGCACGCTCCCCCTCTCGCCGGACTGCCATGGAAGCACGGTCCACCGGCATCCGGGGGACACGACCGGCGTAACGTGACGCCATGCATATCACCGTCTTCTGCTCCGCGGCCGACCTCGACGACCGTTACACCGTCCCCGCCCGCGAGTTCGCGGAGCTCATCGGCAAGGGCGGCCACACGCTCGTGTGGGGCGGCTCGGAGTCGGGGCTCATGAAGGTGATGGCGGACGGCGTACAGGAGCACGGCGGGCGGCTGGTGGGGGTGTCCGTGGAGTTCCTCGCGGGCAAGGCCCGTGCGAACGCCGACGAGATGGTGATCGCCAAGGACCTCGCCGAGCGCAAGGCCCAGCTGCTCGCGCGCGGTGACGCGATCGTGGTGATGGTCGGCGGGACGGGCACCCTCGACGAGGCGACGGAGATCCTGGAACTGAAGAAGCACGGGCTGCACGGCAAGCCGGTCGTCCTGCTGAACGCGGCCGGGTTCTACGACGGTCTCCGGCAGCAGTTCGAGCGGATGGAGGCGGAGGGCTTCCTGCCACGTCCCCTGGCCGACCTGGTGTTCTTCGCCGAGGACGGCGTCGGCGCCATGGCGTACCTCGAGGAGTCCGCGGGCCCGCGATGAGGCAAGCTGGCCCCATGGCTACACATGTGATCACCGGAGCCGGCTCCGGTATCGGCGAGGCCGTCGCACGGCAGCTGCTCGAGCGCGGCGACGAGCTCTACCTGTTCGCCCGCGACGCCGGGCGGGCCAAGCAGCTGGAACGGCACTTCCCCGGGGCCCGTACGCTCGTCGCCGACCTGGACGACCCCGACCGCATCTCCTGGGCGCTGAGCCACCAGACGCTGCCGGAGCGGGCCGACTCGCTGCTGCACATCGCGGGCGCCGTGGACCTGGGCCCGGTCGGCGAGCTGACGCCGAAGACCTGGCACCACACCCTCGCCGTCAATCTGGTCTCCCCGGCGGAGCTGACGCGGCTGCTGCTGCCGCAGCTGCGGGTGGCGCGTGGGCACGTCGTCTTCGTGAACTCCGGGGCGGGGCTGACCGCGCACCCGCAGTGGAGCGCGTACGCCGCCAGCAAGCACGGGCTCAAGGCGCTCGCCGACTCGCTGCGCGGGGAGGAGCACACCAACGGGGTGCGGGTCACCAGCGTCTACCCCGGGCGGACGGCCACCGCGATGCAGGCCAAGGTGCACCAGCAGGAGGGCAAGGAGTACGAGCCGGAGAAGTGGATCGACCCGGCCTCGGTCGCCCGGACCGTGCTGTGCGCGCTGGACCTGCCGCGGGACGCGGAGATCCACGACCTGACGGTCCGGCCGGGGTACTCCGGCCGCTGAGTACCCTGCCTGGGTGAGCGAGAAGAACAAGCTGATCTGGGGTGCCGGGGCCGCCACCGGCGTGGGGTCGATGCCGGGCACGGACGCGCGCGAGGCCGCGAAGACGGTCACGGGGTCGCTGGAGGCCCTGCCGTACCTGCCGGAGCTGCCCGCGCGCGGGCCCGGCGCGGACATGATCGGTCGGACCGCCGGCCTGCTCGCGGAGATCTTCGCGCACGTCGAGCCCAGCGGCTGGCGGATCAGCGACCGGCCCGGCCGGGACACCCGGCGGGCCCGGTCCTGGCTGGGCGAGGACCTGGACGCGCTGGAGGAGTTCACCCAGGGGTACGAGGGCGCGCTGAAGGTCTCGGCCGTCGGCCCGTGGACCCTGGCGGCCGCCCTGGAGCTGCGCGGCGGCGAGGCCGCGCTGAGCGACGCCGGCGCCTGCCGGGACCTGGCCGCCTCGCTGGCCGAGGGGCTGCGGAACCATCTGGCGGACGTGCGGCGCCGGGTGCCGGGCGCCCGGGTCGTGCTCCAGCTGGACGAGCCGTCGCTGACGGCCGTCCTGCGCGGGCAGATCCGCACGGCCAGCGGCTACCGCACCCACCGGGCCGTGGACCGGGCGGTCGTGGAGAGCGCCCTGCGCGAGATCGTGGCGGTCGCCGGGGGCGCGCCCGTGGTCGTGCACTCGTGCGCCCCCGGCGTGCCCTTCGCGCTGCTCCGCCGGGCCGGTGTCACCGGCGTCTCGTTCGATTTCTCCCTGCTCACCGAGCGTGAGGACGAGGCCCTCGGTGAGGCGGTCGAGGGCGGGACCGCCCTGTTCGCGGGCGTGGTGCCCGGCGTCGACGGCCCGTTGTCAGACCCTGCCGGTAGCGTCATGGGTGTCAGGACGCTGTGGCGCAGGCTGGGGCTGCGACCGGAGACTCTCACCGAGTCCGTGGTGGTCACCCCCTCGTGCGGGCTCGCGGGCGCTTCGCCCGCCTATGCCCGCGCGGCCCTCGCGCACTGCGTCCGGGCGGCCGGATCACTCGCGGACAACCCTGAGTGACAGGGCCCATGGATCAACGGGAGGACGAGACGGTGGCGGTCGAACAGCACGGCGGAGAGCTCGCGGCGGGCACCACGACACCCGCGGCGGCGCGGGAGAAGCACGCGCTGCTGGCCGAGCGGATCGAGGAGCACCGCTTCCGGTACTACGTGAAGGACGCCCCCGTCATCAGCGACGCGGAGTTCGACAAGCTGCTGCGCGCGCTGGAGGAGCTGGAGGAGCGCCACCCCGAGCTGCGCACCCCCGACTCGCCCACCCAGAAGGTCGCCGGCGCCTACGAGACGGAGTTCACGGCCGTCGAGCACCGCGAGCGCATGCTCTCCCTGGACAACGCCTTCACCGACGAGGAGCTGGCCGCCTGGGGCGAGCGCATCGCCAAGGACGTCGGCGAGGGCGCCGCGTACCACTTCCTGTGCGAGCTCAAGGTCGACGGCCTGGCGGTCAACCTCACCTATGAGCACGGGCGCCTGACCCGTGCCGCCACCCGCGGCGACGGCCGCACGGGTGAGGACATCACGCCCAACGTGCGCACCATCGAGGAGATCCCCGACCGGCTCAAGGGCGATCGCATTCCGGAGCTGGTGGAGGTGCGCGGCGAGATCTACTTCCCGATGGAGAAGTTCGAGGAGCTCAACGCCCGTCTGGTGGAGGCCGGTAAGCCGCCCTTCGCCAACCCGCGCAACGCCGCCGCCGGCTCGGTGCGTCAGAAGGACCCGCGCGTCACCCGTACCCGCCCGCTGCACATGGTGGTGCACGGTGTCGGCGCGCGCCGGGGCTTCGAGATCGAGCGCCAGTCGCAGGCGTACGAACTGCTGCGCGAATGGGGTCTGCCGACCGCCGCGCACGCCGAGGTCGTCGACTCCCTGGAGGGCGTGCGCCGGTTCATCGCGCACTACGGCGACCCTGACGTCCGGCACTCCATGGAGCACGAGATCGACGGCGTCGTCGTCAAGCTCGACGAGATCCCCCTCCAGGGGCGGCTCGGCTCCACCTCCCGCGCGCCCCGCTGGGCCATCGCCTGGAAGTTCCCGCCGGAGGAGGTCAACACCAAGCTGGTGGACATCCGCGTCGGCGTCGGCCGCACCGGCCGCGTCACGCCGTACGCGGTGGTGGAGCCCGTCACCGTCGCCGGCTCCGAGGTCGAGTTCGCCACCCTGCACAACCAGGACGTCGTCAAGGCCAAGGGCGTCCTCATCGGCGACACCGTCGTGCTGCGCAAGGCGGGCGACGTGATCCCCGAGATCCTGGGCCCGGTCGTGGATCTGCGCGACGGCACCGAACGGGAGTTCGTCATGCCGGCCGAGTGCCCCGAGTGCGGCACCGGGCTGCGCCCGATGAAGGAGGGCGACATCGACCTCCGCTGCCCCAACGCCCGCTCCTGCCCGGCCCAGATCCGCGAGCGGCTCTACTACCTCGCCGGCCGGAAGTGCCTGGACATCGAGAACTTCGGCTACGTCGCCGCCACGGCGCTCACCCAGCCGCTGGAGCCCGCCGAGTCCCCGCTGCGGAACGAGGGCGATCTGTTCGGCCTGACGGTCGAACAGCTGCTGCCCATCAAGTCGTACGTCCTCGACCCGGACAGCGGTCTGCCCAAGGTCGACCCCAAGACGGGTGAGCCGAAGGTCGTCACCTTCTTCGCCAATCAAAAGGGTGAACCGAAGAAGAACACCCTCGCCATGCTCGCCAACATCGAGGCGGCGAAGCAGAGGCCCCTCGCCCGCATCCTCACCGGTCTGTCCATCCGTCACGTCGGCCCGGTCGCGGCCGAAGACCTGGCCCGTGAATTCCGCTCGATCGACCGGATCGCCGAGGCGAGTGTGGAGGAGCTGGCCGCGGTCGAGGGCATCGCCGAGACCACCGCGGCGGCGGTGCGGGAGTGGTTCGCCGAGGACTGGCACCGCGAGATCGTGGAGAAGTGGCGGGCCGCCGGCGTCCGCATGGAGGAGGAGGCCGGCAAGGAGGAAGGGCCGCGTCCGCTGGCCGGTCTGACCGTCGTCGTCACCGGAACGCTCTCCTCCTACACCCGCGACGGCGCCAAGGAGGCACTACAGGGTCAGGGCGCGAAGGTGACCGGATCGGTGTCGAAGAAGACCGACTTCGTGGTCGTCGGCGACAACCCCGGTTCGAAGTACGACAAGGCCGTGCAGCTGAAGGTGCCCGTGCTCGACGAGAACGGCTTCGCCGTGCTCCTGGAGAGCGGCCCCGAGGCGGCGCGCGGCGCGGCCGTGCCCCAGGAGGCCACCCCCGCGGAGTAATGCCCGCATAGTCAGTGGGCATTACCCCTACAGCGCGTACCGGACGGCTACGGAAGGCCGGATCCCATTCGGGCAACCGCTGCGGATCGCTGCCCGCCGTAGCCTTCTGCGGCCTACTGTTGAGATGTGCGCCTGCCGTGGCGCGGGCACCGCCGGCTGTGAGAGGGACGGGCATGAAACCCACCGACAGCGCCGAACCGGCATCCCGGCTGCGCCGGCTCCGCACCCCGCCCACGCTGCCCACCGTCTGTGTGGCCCTGGCCGCCCTGGCGCTGGGCCTCGGCGCGTCCCGGGCGGTCGGCGCGGGCCGGTCCCTCTTCCCCGGCGGGGCCGTCGGCTGGTCCCTCGCCACGCTCACCGCGCTCATCGTCGCCCACCTCGTGGCCCTCGGCCGCGACCGCTGGTGGGGCGGCACCGGCTCCGGCGCCGCCCTCACCCTCGCCGTGCTCCTGCTCTACGGCTGGCTCCCTTCCTCCCTGGTGAGCATCGCCGTCGTCACCCTCGTCGCCACCGCCCGCCGGCACCGGTGGCGACAGGCGTTACTCCACGGCGCCGTCGACATCCTCGGTATCGCCGCCGCCGGACTGGCCCTCGCCGCCCTGGGCGTCACCGCGGCCGTCGAGGAGCCCTGGCTGCCCGACACCTGGCGGTTCGCCGCCGCCCTGCGGATCACGCTCGCCGCCTTCTGCTACCTGGTCGTCACCCGCGCCCTGCTCTGGTACTCCATGGCCCCCCGCGCGCCGCTGACCACCATCGCCAGGACCGCCCTCGTCCGGCAGGCCCTCGTCGGCATCGCCCTCCTCGGCATCGCCCCGCTCATCGCCGTCGTCGCCGACCACGCCCCGCTGCTGCTCCCGCTCTTCGCCGTCCCGCTCGTCGCCCTCGACTCCACCCTGTGGATCGCCCGGGCCCGCGCCGAGGAACAGCTGCGCGACCCCCTCACCGGGCTGCCCAACCGCCAGTGGCTGCTGGAACGCACCTGGACCGCCCTCGACGAGGCGGAGCAGGCCGGCACCCGGGCCGCGCTCGTCCTGATCGACCTCGACCGCTTCCGGTCCGTCAACGACACGCTCGGCCATCTCGCCGGCGACCGGCTCCTCCTCCAGATAGCGGAACGGCTGCGCCTGGCCCTGCCGCGCGACGCCGAGGCCGCCCGGCTCGGCGGCGACGAGTTCGCCGTCCTGCTGCCCACCGCCGACTCGCTGACCAGCGCCCAGCGCGTGGCCCGTACCCTCGTCGCCGACCTCGGCTCCCCCCTCGACCTCGACGGCCTGACCCTCGTCCTGGAGGCCAGCGCCGGTGTCGCCGTCTACCCCGACCACGCCCTCGACGCCGAGGGCCTGCTGCGCCGGGCCGACGTCGCGATGTACCAGGCCAAGCGCGACCGCAGCGGCGTCGAGGTCTACGAGGCCCGCCGCGACGGCAACACCCCCGACCGGCTCGGCCTGCTCGGCGATCTGCGCCGCGCCCTGGACGCCGGCGAGGTCGAGCTGCACTACCAGCCCAAGGTCGGCTTCGACGGCCACGTCGAGGGCCTGGAGGCCCTCGTCCGCTGGGTGCACCCCGAGCGCGGCCGGGTCTCCCCGGACGAGTTCATCGCCATCGCCGAGTCCTCCGGGCTGATGCCCCGCCTCACCGAGTACGTCCTGGAGACCGCGCTCGCCCAGGTCGCCAAGTGGCGGGCCATGGGCCTGGAGGTGCCGGTCGCCGTCAACGTCTCGCCGCGCGACGTCCACACCCCCGGCTTCGCCGGCTCGGTGGCCGCCCGCCTCGCCCGGCACGGCGTCCCCGCCGGGGCGCTGCAGCTGGAGATAACGGAGCACGTGCTCCTGGAGGACCCGCAGCGCGCGGCCGACACCATGGCCGGGCTGACCGGGCACGGCGTCAAGATGTCCCTCGACGACTTCGGGACGGGCTACTCCTCGCTCGTCCACCTGCGGCGGCTGCCGGTCAGCGAGCTCAAGATCGACCGCTCGTTCGTGGCCCGGCTCGCCATCGACAACGAGGACGCGGAGATCGTTCGCTGCACGCTCGACCTGGCCCATTCGCTCGGGCTGCTCGTCGTCGCCGAGGGCGTCGAGGACGACGAGACGTGGGAGCGGCTGCGCGATCTGGGCTGCGACGCGGTGCAGGGCTGGCTGGTGGCCGCGGCGATGCCGCCCGACGAGACGACGGCCTGGCTCCGCCTGCGACAGGGCCCGCCGGAGGCCGGGGCAGAAGCCGGGGCGGAGGCCGCCGCGCCGCTCCAGGCGGCGGCTGATTGACCCGAACGTCGTGGCGGCGGCGAAACCGTTTCGTGGTGGAGACGGGGCTGGCCATAGGATTGGGCCGAAACCTACACACTCACCCTGAGGATCGCTGCATGCCTGGCATCACGCGCGAGGAGGTCGCCCACCTCGCTCGGCTGGCGCGTCTGGAGCTGCAGGACGAAGAGCTCGATCACTTCGCCACCCAGCTCGACGACATCATCGGCGCGGTCGCCCGCGTCGCCGAGGTCGCCGACCAAGACGTACCGCCGACCTCCCACCCGCTGCCGCTGACCAATGTCATGCGCGCGGACGAGGTCCGTCCGTCGCTGACCCCCGAGCAGGCGCTGTCCGGCGCCCCCGCCCAGGAGCAGCAGCGTTTCAAGGTGCCGCAGATCCTGGGGGAGGACTGACTGTCATGACCGACATCGTCAAGCTGACCGCCGCCGAGATCGCGGCGAAGATCGCCTCCGGCGAGCTCACCGCCGTCGAGGTCACCGAGGCCCACCTGGCCCGCATCGAGGCCGTCGACGAGAAGGTGCACGCCTTCCTGCACGTCGACCGCGAGGGCGCGCTCGCGCAGGCCCGCGCCGTCGACGCCAAGCGCGAGCGCGGCGAGAAGCTCGGCCCGCTGGCCGGCGTGCCGCTCGCGCTGAAGGACATCTTCACCACCGAGGGCATTCCGACCACCGTCGGCTCCAAGATCCTCGAAGGCTGGATCCCGCCGTACGACGCGACGCTCACCAAGCGTCTGAAGGACGCCGACGTCGTCATCCTCGGCAAGACCAACATGGACGAGTTCGCCATGGGGTCCTCCACCGAGAACAGCGCCTACGGCCCCACCGGCAACCCCTGGGACCTGACCCGGATCCCCGGCGGCTCCGGCGGCGGTTCCTCCGCCGCGCTCGCCGCGTACCAGGCCCCGCTGGCCATCGGCACGGACACCGGCGGCTCCATCCGCCAGCCCGCCGCCGTCACCGGCACGGTCGGCGTCAAGCCCACCTACGGCGCGGTCTCCCGCTACGGCATGGTGGCCTTCTCCTCCTCCCTGGACCAGGGCGGCCCCTGCGCCCGCACGGTCCTGGACGCGGCCCTGCTGCACGAGGTGATCACCGGCCACGACCCGCTCGACTCCACCTCCATCGACGCCCCGGTCCCGCCGGTCGTCGAGGCCGCGCGCAACGGCTCGGTCCAGGGCATGCGCGTCGGCGTCGTCAAGCAGTTCCGCGGCGAGGGCTACCAGGCCGGCGTCCTGCAGCGCTTCGACGAGTCCGTCGAGCTGCTCAAGGAGCTCGGCGCGGAGATCGTCGAGCTGGACTGCCCGTCCTTCGACCTGGCCCTGTCGGCGTACTACCTGATCGCGCCCTCCGAGTGCTCCTCGAACCTGGCGCGCTTCGACGGCCTGCGCTACGGCCTGCGCGCCGGCGACGACGGCACCCGCTCCGCCGAGGACGTCACCGCCCTCACCCGCGAGGCCGGCTTCGGCCCCGAGGTCAAGCGGCGCGTCATGCTCGGCACCTACGCGCTCAGCTCCGGCTACTACGACGCCTACTACGGCTCGGCGCAGAAGGTCCGCACGCTCATCACGCGGGACTTCGAGAAGGCCTTCGAGCAGGTCGACGTGATCGTCTCGCCGACCACGCCGACCACCGCCTTCGCGATCGGCGAGCGCGCCGACGACCCGATGGCCATGTACCTGGCCGACCTGTGCACCATCCCCACCAACCTGGCGGGCAACGCGGCCATGTCCCTGCCCTGCGGCCTCGCCCCCGAGGACGGGCTGCCGGTCGGTCTGCAGATCATCGCTCCCGCCATGAAGGACGACCGGCTCTACAAGGTCGGTGCCGCGGTCGAGGCCGCGTTCACCGAGCGCTGGGGCCACCCGCTGCTGGAGGAGGCACCGTCGCTGTGAGCACCGACAAGAGCACCGACAAGAAGAGCGCGCTGAAGAAGGCCAAGGGCTTCAAGAAGTCCAAGGCCGGTACGTACCTGTCCATCGGCACCACCCTGTTCGGCGCGGTGAGCGTGGTGAAGCAGGCCAAGACCGCCCGCGGCGAGAAGGACACGCTGCAGCTGGTCGACGCCGTCGTCTCCGCCGCCGCCATCGTCACCGGCGTCGCCCTGCTCGTGCGGGAGCTGCGCCGCATGAACAGCGACGACGTCCTCGCGGGCTGAGCAGGGACTGAGAGGTTAGTTTTCCGTGACCGTCACTGAACTGGTGTCGTACGAGGACGCGCTGGCCGCCTTCGAGCCCGTCATGGGCCTGGAGGTGCACGTCGAACTCGGCACCAAGACCAAGATGTTCTGCGGGTGCTCCACGGAGCTGGGCGCCGAGCCCAACGCGCAGACCTGCCCCACCTGCCTCGGCCTGCCCGGCGCGCTGCCGGTCGTCAACGCGACCGGCGTCGAGTCCGCGATCCGCATCGGCCTCGCGCTGAACTGCGAGATCGCCGAGTGGTGCCGCTTCGCCCGGAAGAACTACTTCTATCCGGACATGCCGAAGAACTTCCAGACCTCCCAGTACGACGAGCCGATCGCCTTCAACGGCTATCTCGACGTGCAGCTGGAGGACGGCGAGGTCTTCCGCGTGGAGATCGAGCGCGCCCACATGGAGGAGGACACCGGCAAGTCCACGCACGTGGGTGGCGCCACCGGCCGCATCCACGGCGCCCGGCACTCGCTGCTCGACTACAACCGGGCCGGCATCCCGCTGATCGAGATCGTCACCAAGCCGATCGTCGGCGCGGGCGAGCGGGCTCCCGAGGTCGCCAAGGCGTACGTCGCCGAGCTGCGCGAGCTCATCAAGGCGCTCGGCGTCTCCGAGGCCCGGATGGAGATGGGCCAGATGCGCTGCGACGTCAACCTGTCGCTGCGCCCCAACGGCACCGAGAAGTTCGGCACCCGCAGCGAGACCAAGAACGTCAACTCGCTGCGGTCCGTCGAGCGCGCCGTGCGCTTCGAGATCCAGCGGCACGCGGCCGTGCTGTCCTCGGGCGGCACGATCGTGCAGGAGACCCGGCACTTCCACGAGGAGGACGGCTCCACCACCTCCGGCCGGATCAAGGAGGAGGCGGAGGACTACCGCTACTTCCCGGAGCCGGACCTGGTGCCCGTCGCCCCGGCGCGGGAGTGGGTGGAGGAGCTCCGCGGGACCCTGCCCGAGCTGCCGCGCGTGCGCCGCAACCGGCTGCGCGAGGAGTGGGGCGTCTCCCAGCACGACATGCAGTCGATCCTCAACGCGGCCGCGGTCGACCTGATCGTCGCCACCACCGAGGCCGGCGCGGACTCCGCCGCCGCCCGTAAGTGGTGGATGGGCGAGCTGGCCCGCCGCGCCAACGAGGACGGCGTGGCCCTGGCCATGCTGCCGATCACCCCGGCCCAGGTGGCCCGCGTCGCGGCGCTCGTCGCCGACGGCTCGCTCAACGACAAGCTGGCCCGCCAGGTCATCGAGGGCGTGCTGGCCGGCGAGGGCGAGCCGGACGAGGTCGTCGAGAAGCGCGGTCTGAAGCTCGTCTCCGACGACAGCGCGCTGGGCGCGGCCGTCGACGAGGCGATCGCGGCGAACGCGGCCATCGCGGACAAGATCCGCGGCGGCAAGGTCGCGGCGGCCGGTGCCCTCGTGGGTGCCGTCATGAAGGCGACCCGGGGCCAGGCGGACGCGGCGCGCGTCCGCGAGCTGATCCTGGAGAAGCTCGGCGTCGAGGGCTGATCGCCCCTCCGTCCGGTTGACGCGTGATGGCCGTCCCTCCACGGAGGGACGGCCATTGTCATATGGACGCAAGCTCACCCATTGGCCGGAATTTCGCGATACGTGCCCCGCGTGGCGAAACGCTCCGGCAGGATCGCCAGCAGGAGCGGGCCGGTTCGTGCGCCCGTAATCGACGGCTGGGGGTAGCTATGCGACGGTCGATCACAGCGCTGGTCGCGCTGCTGGTGGCGAGCGCCGGGCTGACGGCCTCGGTGGGGCCGGGCTCGGCCGCGGCGACGTGGACGCAGACGGCCATGACCCTGGGGCCGACGGCCATGACCCCGGAGGGCAGGACGGCGGGCTCGGCGTCCACGGCGACCACGGTGGCGACGGTACCCGCGCGCCCCGGGCGCTGCGCGCACCGCTGGGGCAGCCTTCCGAAGGTCCGCCACGACACCGAGCGCAGTCCGCTGATGTGGGTCAGAACCGGCGAGCACGCCTGCTACGACCGCCTGGTCCTCGACGTCAGCGCCCCGCCCGGGGAGCCCATCGGCTACCGCGTGGCGTACGTCGACGATCTGCGCCAGGACGGCTCGGGCCAGGTCCTGAAGGTCGGCGGCGAGGCGGTGCTGGAGATCCGCGTGGCGGCGCCGACCCAGGACGCGGAGAACGGCGAGGTGACCTATGCCGCCCGGTCCGGGCAGTCGTTGCCCGGGGTGGACGTCTCCGGCTACCGGACCTTCCGTGACGTCCGTTTCGGCGGCAGCTACGAGGGTGATTCCCAGATCGGCCTGGGGCTGCGTTCCAGGCTGCCGTTCCGCGTCTTCCAGTGGGGCAACCACCTCGTCGTCGACGTGGCGCACAACTGGCGGTCGCTGGGCTGACATGCGACGGTCCGTTATGTGGCTTACCCCACAAAGCGGACAAAGGATCTTTTCCGGCTGCCACAGTGGGTCGGCAGGGGCCCCGGCGGCCGCGCTCACGCGCGCGTTCGCGAGGTCCGTCCCCCAGTAGCTGATGCGCTCGGAACCACGGGGCCTTCCCGGCGAGATCGACGCGATACCCGGGAATGCCGTCCATGACCTCACTCGCCCGCTGGTGCATGCGCCGCCGCCTCGTCGTCGTCCTGCTGTGGCTCGTGGCCCTCGTGGGGACCGGCGCGGCCGCGACCCTCACCGGGTCCGCCTACTCCGACGACTACCAGGTGCCCGGCACCGAGGCCGCGCGGGCGAGCGCCCTGCTGGAGCGGGCGTTCCCCGGCCAGGGCGGGGACGACGTGATCGTCTGGCACACGGACCGCGGGACGGTCCGGGCCGCCGCGGTCGACCACCGGATGACCGCCACCCTGCGCGAGGTCGCCGCCCTGCCGGGCGTCGCCTCGGTCGGCCGCCCCGAGCTCAGCCCCGACCGGCACACCGCCCAGGCCTCCCTCGTCTTCCGCACCGGTCCCGGGGCGCCCGGCACCGCGCAGGTGCGCAAGGTCGTCGACACCGTACGGACGGCGGCCGCCCCGGGGCTGAGCGTCGCCGTGGGCGGCAGCACCGTCGCCGGCACCGAGGCGTCGGGCGGCCATCTCAGCGAGATCATCGGCATCGCCGTCGCCGCGGTGGTGCTGCTCATCGCCTTCGGTTCGCTGGCCGCGAGCCTGCTGCCGATAGCGACGGCCGTCGTGGGCGTCGGCACCGCCTCCATGGCCGTCTCCCTGCTCGGCCACGCCATGACCGTCGCCGACTTCGCGCCCATGCTCGGCACGCTCATCGGCCTCGGCGTGGGCATCGACTACGCCCTGTTCATCGTCACCCGGCACCGGCGCGGGCTGAAGCAGGGCCTGACGGTCCGCGAGGCCGCCGAACGGGCCGTCGCCACCACCGGCCGCGCGGTCGTCTTCGCCGGCGGGACGGTGTGCGTGGCCCTGCTCGGCATGCTCGTCCTGCGGCTCGGCTTCCTCGTGGGCGTGGCCGTCGCCGCGTCCCTCACCGTCGTCCTCACGGTGGCCGCCTCCGTCACCCTGCTGCCCGCGCTGCTGTCCTGCATCGGCGAGCGCGCCCTCGGCCGCCGCGAGCGCCGGGCGCTGGCCGCCACCGGCCCGCTGCCCGCCGAGCACGCCACGGGCCTGGCCGTCCGCTGGTCCGCCTTCGTCGAGCGCCACCCGAAGGCGCTGGGCGCGCTCGCCGCCGCCGTCATGGCGGTGCTCGCCCTGCCCGTGCTCTCCCTCCACCTCGGCACCGCCGACCAGGGCACCAGGCCGGCGACCGCCACCACCCGCCAGGCCTACGACCTGCTCGCCCGCGGATTCGGCCCCGGCGTCAACGGCCCCCTCACACTCGTCACCCCCCTCGACGGCGCGGCCGACCGCCTCGCCCTCAACCGGCTGCCCGCCACCCTCCGCCACACCGAGGGCGTCGCCTCCGTCGGCCCGGCGACGGTGAGCCCCGGCGGCGACGCGGGCGTCATCACGGTCGTCCCCGGCACCGCCCCCCAGTCCCGCGCCACCAGCGAGCTCGTCGACCGGCTGCGCACGACCGTCCTGCCGAAGGCCACGGCCGGCACCGGACTCGACGTCCGGGTCGGCGGCATGACCGCCGCCTACGACGACTTCGCCGGCGTCGTCCTCGCCAAACTGCCGCTGTTCGTCGGCACCGTCGTCGGCCTGGGCTGTGTGCTGCTGCTCCTGGCCTTCCGCAGCATCGGCATCCCGCTCAAGGCGGCGGCCATGAACATCGCGGCCGTGGCCTCCTCCTTCGGCCTGGTCGTCGCGGTCTTCCAGTGGGGCTGGGGCAGCGAGGCCCTCGGCCTGGGCGGCTCCGGGCCCATCGAGCCGTTCCTGCCCGTCGTCATGGTCTCGGTGCTCTTCGGCCTCTCCATGGACTACCAGGTCTTCCTGGTCAGCCGGATGTACGAGGAGTGGCTCGCCACGCGCGACAACCGCCGCGCGGTGCGGGTGGGCCTCGCCGAGACCAGCCGGGTGATCAACTCGGCGGCGATCATCATGATCTCCGTCTTCCTCGCCTTCGTGCTGAGCGGCGACCGCGTCATCGCGATGTTCGGCATCGGGCTCGCGGCGGCCGTCGCCCTGGACGCGTTCGTCCTGCGGACGCTGCTCGTCCCGGCGCTGATGCACCTGCTGGGCGGCGCCAACTGGTGGCTGCCGGCCTGGCTGGAGCGCCGGCTGCCGCGCCTGAGCATCGAGCCGCCGGAGCCCGCCCCGGCCGGGCCCCCTCCTGCCGGCCCCACGACCGTCATCCCGACGCGTCCCGTCCCGGCCCTGGCCCGGCGCGCCGACGCCTCGCACGGCTGAGGCCCTGGACAACGGCGCCGCCGTCCGTACCCTCGGCCCATACGGTGCGGGCGGAAGGGAGCCTCGAATGGGCACGGCACGGGAAACGGTGTACGGCGCGTACGACCAGGCCGCCCTCGACCGGCAGTACTCGCCCAGCTCGTGCGTGGCGGACCTGACCGTCTTCCTCGACGCCTACGCCACCCGGAGCGCGCGGGTGCGCGCCACGCTCCCCGTGCGCAGGGGGTTGCGCTACGGGCCCGCCCCCTGTGAGCGGCTCGACTTCTTCCCCGCCCGCGTCCCGGACGCCCCACTGGTCGTCTTCGTGCACGGCGGGTACTGGCAGGAGCTCAGCAGGAACGATTCCTCGTTTCCGGCGGAAGGGCTCGTCCCGGCCGGTGCGGCGTTCGCGGCGCTCGACTACGGGCTGGCCCCCGCCCACCGCCTGGACGAGATCGTCGCCCAGGTGCGCCGCGCCACGGCCTGGCTGCTGGACCACGCGGACCGGCTGGGCGTGGACGGTCGGCGCGTCCACCTCGCCGGCAGCTCCGCCGGCGCCCATCTCGTCCTGATGACCCTGCTCGCCGACGGGCTGCCGGACGGCCGCGACCCGGCGCGCGCGACGGCGGGAGCGGTTCTGCTCAGTGGCGTCTACGACCTCGAGCCCGTTCGGCTCACCTATGTGAACGAGCCGCTCGGGCTCGACGCGGAGGCGGCCCGCCGGCTGAGCCCCCTCCACCACCTCCCGGACCGGCTGCCGCCCCTGATCGTCGCCCGGGGCGGCGCGGAGACCGAGGAGTTCGCCCGCCAGCACGACGAGCTCGTCGCGGCGGTCACGGGGCGCGCGGCCCGCGTGACGGACTTGGTCGTGGGGCACCGCAACCACTTCGACCTGCCGTTCGATCTTGCCGATCCGAGGAGCGAGGTGGGCGCCGCGCTGTTCGCGCAGATGGGGCTCGCTAGCGGGGGCCTGGCCGGCTGAGGCGGGTTCGGCACCGCCGGGCTGGTTGTCGTGGGCCGATCGCCGTCGCGGCGGGGAGGAGTGCCGGGGGGCGAAGCCCCCGGGCCCCCGTCCGAGGGGGCTCTGGGGGCGGTGGTCTTGCGGAGGGGCTTGGTGGTGTTCGTCCTTCGGGCCTGGCCGGCCGAGGCCGGTTCGGCACCGCCGGGTTGGTCGCGGTGGGCTGATCGCCGTTGCGGCGGAGAGGTGCCGGGAGGTGAAGCCACCGGGGCCGCCACCACCGGGCGGGTCGTGGGCCGATCGCCGTCGGGGTGGGGCGGAGTGCGGGGGCGAAGCCCCCGGCCCCGGGGGTGGGCGGGCGCTGGTCCAAGGGGTCTGAGGGGTCTAAGGCGTCTGAGGGGCCGTCTGAGGACTCGGCCCCTTTGGGGATGCGGCGATCGCCCGATGTGGCTCTCCCGCCTTAGGGAGCACTCTTCTCTTGGGCCGGAAAACGGCCCCTGAGCAGCCAAGACCCACGGAGATGACACCATGTCGAACCACGAACTCCTGTTCCGCTTCCAGGCCGCCGAGCTGACCCGTGACGCCGCCCATCTGCGGCTCCTCGCCGAGGCCGAGCAGGCCCGGCTGGTTCGGGAGGTCCGTTCCGGCAAGGGCGTGGAGGAGCCCGCCCTCCGGCGCATCGGCCAGGTCCTGCGCCGGCGCCGGCGGCACGGCCTCGCCGCGTGAGCGGCCCGCACCCGGATGTCTGTGCGATGCTCACGGACGTGCAGAAGACCTCCGTGAGCCCGGTGTTCATCGGGCGCGCCGACGAACTCGGCGCGCTCACCGACGCGCTCGCCCGTGCCGCAACGGGCGAGCCCCAGATGTTGCTCGTCGGCGGCGAGGCCGGCGTCGGCAAGACCCGCCTCGTCGAGGAGTTCCTGGCCACGGCCGCCGCCTCCGGCGCCGTCACGGCCGTCGGCGGCTGCGTGGAGATCGGGGCGGACGGCCTGCCCTTCGCGCCCGTCTCCACCGCCCTGCGCTCCCTGCACGCCCAGCTCGGCGACGACCTCGCCCATGCCGCCGCCGGCCAGGAGGGCGAACTGGCCCGGCTCCTGCCCGAACTCGGCGAGACCACCCGCGAGTCGCGCGACGAGGACAGCCGCGCCCGGCTGTTCGAGCTCACCGCCCGGCTGCTGGAGCGGCTGACCGCCGACCGCACCGTCGTCATCGCCATCGAGGACCTGCACTGGGCCGACCGCTCCACCCGCGAACTGCTCGGCTACCTCTTCCGCTCCCTGCACACCGCGCGGCTGGTCATCGTCACCACCTACCGTTCCGACGACATCCACCGCCGCCACCCCCTGCGCC
>NZ_JBFAPH010000049.1:0-24986 GCF_040675635.1 Streptomyces sp. NPDC049577 | reverse complement strand
TCATCGCCGTCGTGGTGTTCACCACGCGCTCGGTCATGCGCCGCCTGCGGGAGCTCCACGACCGCACGGTGACGATCGCCGAGAAGACCCTGCAGCCCTTCGCGCACCGTCGGCGCCAGGTGTCCGAAATGCCTCATCGCTCTCCCCGCTTGCCGCGCCGACCCGCATTCCCGCCGTCCCGCCGGGACGCCCGGTCGGAAAGCGTGGCCGATTATCGTACGTCCGAAGGGGGGTCAAGAGTTCCCCAAGCACATGAAAAACTCATGACCGAAGGCGATCTGTCCGCTAAAGCCCGTGAGACGACCGACGGGGGCCCTGCGTTGTCCGCGGACCGGGCGGGGAGGCAGGATTGCGGGCATGACGCACGCGATGCTGAAGGGGTCGAACATCCCGCTGGAGGCCCCGACCGTGCGGGCCGTACTGCGCTGGACGCCCGGCCCGGGCGTTCCCGACGTGGACGTCTCCGCCCTGCTGCTGGGCGAGGGCGGCCGCGTGCGCTCCGACGCGGACTTCGTCTTCTACAACCAGCCACGGCACCCGTCCGGCCTGGTCCGGCACCTGCCGAAGAAGCGCCAGATCGAGGGGATGACGGACTCGGTCGAGGCCGAGCTGTCCGCCCTGGAGGCCGGTGTGGCCCGTGTGGTCGTCGCGGCCTCGGCCGACGGCGGCTCCTTCGGCCAGGTCGACGACCTGTGTGTGCTCCTGTACGACGCGGCGCCGGGCGCCGCCGGCGCCGAGCCGGTCGCGCGGTTCGACGTGCGTCCCGAGACGGGCGACGAGACGGCGATGCTCTGCGGCGAGCTGTACCGGCGCGGGGACGGCTGGAAGTTCCGCGCGCTCGGCCAGGGGTACGCGTCGGGGCTCCTGGGGCTCGCCACGGAGTTCGGGATCTCGGTGGAGGAGGGGGACGGCGAGGCGGAGACCGGGCCGGTCTCCCCGCCGGAGGCCGAGGCCCTGCCGGAGTCCGCTCCGGCCGCCGCGCCCCCGGAGAGCCCGCAGGCCTATCCGCCTCCGCCGCCCGTACCGCCGTCGATCCCGGCCCAGCCCGCCTACGGCTACCCGCAGGCGCCCGGGCCGGGGCCGCAGCCGGCCTACGGCTATCCGCACCCGCAGCCCCGGCCGGCGTACGGCTTCCGGCTGCCGCCCCAGGGCCCGCAGTTCCAGCCGAACCGGTAGGAGGAGTCCGGGGGCCGCCCCCCGGACTCCCAGCCCCGGACCCCGCCACCGGCCGGAGGAGCGCGCCCTCACACCTTCGACTTGTAGCCCCTCCCCCACTGCAACCCCCAGCCGTACAGCCGGTCCAGTTCCGACTGGAAGCCGTAGACGTAGCGCATCTCACGCCGCAGCACGATGTCGCCCTTGATGTTCTCGATCAGCACGACGGCGCACGACCGCGCCTGGGGGGCGCGCTCGTGGAGGGGGATCTCGACCCGGGGGCCGTTGCCGGGGTAGAGCGTGACGAGCGCGTGCGTACGGTCGAAGGCCGGGGTCCCGTCGTAGATGTAGACGAAGACCAGCAGACGCTTGAAGTCGTCGCGGTGGTCCATATTGATGTAGATGGTCTCGCCCGAGCCCGAGCCGAAGCGGTCGTCACCGCTGAGCTGGACATACGGCGGCGAGTTGATGCTGCCCAGTATGTTTCCGAGCGGCTGGACCACCCCCTTCGACCCGTCCTGGAGCTCCCACATACAGGCGAGGTCGAGGTCCACGTTGACCATGGCCGGGCCCTGCGCCTGGACCACCTCGGGGGTGAACTTGCGCAGCGGGTGCCGGAGGGTGGTGCCGAAGGAGCGGCGCTCGCCGAAGTCGGAGGTGCGCATCCGCCAGGAGAGGTTGACCCGCAGGTTTCCGGTGGTCGCACCCTGTTTGGTCAGCGAGTACGTCGGGCGGCGCTTGGTCAGCTCGACCGCGCCGCTCGTCCCGCCCATGTCGAATTGCCGGTCGGCGTCGCGCCCCCAGCCGCCGAAGAAACGGTCCCTGACCGTCATGCCGTGCCACCCCCACCCTGTGCCGAGCCCGAACCGCCTCGGGGCGGCCGCGAGGTGATCTCACGGCCGCCCCGAGGGGAGGGTTCCTCAAATGTGCCGGGGTCACACCCCGGAGGTGACTTCCGCCTTCTCCGCCGGCCCGCCGCCGGCCTCGGCCTCCTTGCGGTTGCGCACCACGGAGGAGAAGAAGGACAGGCCGATGAGGACCACGCCGACGAGACCGGTGATGACGTCGCTGATCTCGTACTTGATGGTGATCAGCAGGATGACGGCGAGCGCGCCGATGGCGTAGTGCGCGCCGTGCTCCAGGTAGACGTAGTCGTCCAGGGTGCCCTTGCGGACGAGGAAGACCGTCAGCGAGCGGATGTACATCGCGCCGATGCCCAGACCCAGCGCCATCTCGAAGATGTCGTTGGTGACGGCGAAGGCGCCGATGACGCCGTCGAAGGAGAACGAGGCATCGATGACCTCGAGGTAGAGGAACATGAAGAAGGCGGCCTTGCCGGCCAGGCCGACGATCGAGCCGCCGCCCTTCCGCGCCGGCTGCGCGGACCCGGCGGCGCCGTCCTCGGCCTCCTCCTCGGCGTCGTCCTCCGCCTCCTCCAGGCGGTTCTCGAAGAAGTCGGAGATGCCGCCGACGACGAGGTAGGTGATCAGGCCGCCGATGCCGGCGAGCAGCACGGTCGAGGCCTTGTCGATCGTGCCGGTGCCGCCGTGGACCGGGACGGCGGTGGCCAGGGTGGTGGCGGCGACGACGAGCACGATCAGCGAGACGACCGTGGAGAGGGTCTCCAGCTTGCCCAGCTTGGCCAGCGGCTTCTCCAGCCAGCTGAGCCACTTGATGTCGCGGTCCTCGAAGAGGAAGTCGAGGAAGATCATCAGCAGGAACATCCCGCCGAACGCGGCGATGGCCGGGTGGGCCCCGGTGACGAGGTGTTCGTAGCGGTCGTGGTCCTCGATGGCGACCCGGACGGCCTCGATCGGTCCCAGCTTGGCCGTGATGGCGACGATGACGACCGGGAAGACCAGCCGCATGCCGAAGACGGCGATGAGGATGCCCACGGTCAGGAACATCTTCTGCCAGAACGGGTTCAGCTTCCGGAGGATGCCGGCGTTGATGACCGCGTTGTCGAACGAGAGCGAGATCTCCAGGACGGAGAGGATCGCGACGATCGCCAGCCCCTGCCACCCCCAGAGAACGCCGGCCAAGGCCAGACCGGCCGCCGTGATGGCGAACGACCAACCAAAGGTTTTCAGGAGCACTGGCTACCCAATCCTTCGCTGTTCGGGTTCTCCCCGCGCGAGGCGCGGCTTTACTGAATGTTGACCCCGAAGTGTAGAGGCCCCGTCCCGCGGCCGGGACGGGCGGCCCCTGCCCGGCCGGAGCAGCGCGGGCTCGCCCGTCGCCCGTCGTGCCCGGCCGCGCGCCCCCTCCAGGGGGAGAAGGAGTGGATGTGACCCGGAGGGGTCAGGAGACGTTGACGCCGAAGTCCAGGGCGATGCCGCGCAGACCCGAGGCGTAGCCCTGGCCGACGGCCCGGAACTTCCACTCGCCGCCGTAGCGGTAGACCTCTCCGAAGATCATGGCGGTCTCGCTGGAGGCGTCCTCGGTGAGGTCGTAGCGGGCCAGCTCGCTGCCGTCGGCCTGGTTCACGACCCGGATGTAGGCGTTGCGGACCTGGCCGAAGCTCTGGCCGCGGACGTCCGCCTCGTGGATGGAGACAGGGAAGACGATCTTGTCGCAGTGGGCCGGCACCTTGGTGAGGTCCACCAGGATCGATTCGTCGTCGCCCTCGCCCTCACCGGTGAGGTTGTCGCCGGTGTGCTCCACGGAGCCGTCGGGGCTCTTGAGGTTGTTGTAGAAGACGAAGTACTCGTCGCCCAGCACCCGGCCCGCCGCGCACAGCAGCGCGCTGGCGTCGAGGTCGAAGGGGGCACCGGTGGTGGAGCGCGCGTCCCAGCCGAGACCGATGGTCACGTTGGTGAGATTGGGTGCGGCCTTGGAGAGGGAGACGTTGCCTCCCTTGGCGAGCGTGACGCCCATGATCTTTTCCTCCCCGAGTGTCGTGCGTGTGCGCCGGGCACGCCCGCGCCGCACGCCCCGGGCCCCGGAGCACCGGGGTGGGCGTGCGGCGCCGGACGGTTCGGCGGCCGGCGTCAGACGTTGACGCCGAAGTCCTGGGCGATGCCGCGCAGACCCGAGGCATAGCCCTGGCCGATGGCGCGGAACTTCCACTCGGCGCCGTGGCGGTAGAGCTCGCCGAAGACCATGGCGGTCTCGGTCGAGGCGTCCTCGCTCAGGTCGTAACGGGCCAGCTCGGTGTTGTCGGCCTGGTTCACCACGCGGATGTAGGCGTTGCGGACCTGGCCGAAGCTCTGCTGGCGGGACTCGGCCTCGTAGATGGAGACCGGGAAAACGATCTTCGCGACGTCCGCCGGGACGGCGGCCAGGTTGACCTTGATGACCTCGTCGTCGCCCTCGCCCTCACCGGTGAGGTTGTCACCCTGGTGCTCGACGGAGCCGTCGGGGCTCTTGAGGTTGTTGAAGAAGACGAAGTTCTGGTCGTTGGCGACCTTGCCCTGGTCGTTGGTCAGCAGGGCGCTGGCGTCCAGGTCGAAGTCCGTACCGGTGGTGGTACGGGCGTCCCAGCCGAGACCGACGACGACCGCGGTCAGGTTCGGGGCCGCCTTGGTCAGCGAGACGTTGCCGCCCTTGCTGAGACTGACTCCCACGGGTCCTCCATTGGTTCGAGGGGCTCGAGAGGGGCCGCGTGGGACCCGCGCCCCCGGTTGGTGCGATGGCGTCCGATCAACGAATGGATCCTAGTGACCGGTTCCCGCTGATCGCAGGCTGTTCGCCGGTGCGGGGACACCCGGCCGGGCGGCCGGGTGCCCGGAGACGCTCCGGGGGGCGCTCAGAGCGCGGCGAGCGCCTTGGTGTACTCGTTCAGGTCACGGGCGTCGGGCAGACCGTTGACGACCGTCCACCGGACGACACCCTCCTTGTCGATGATGAAGGTGCCGCGCACCGCGCAGCCCTTCTCCTCGTCGAAGACGCCGTAGGCGCGGCTGACCTCGCCGTGCGGCCAGAAGTCGGAGAGCAGCGGGTACTCCAGGCCCTCCTGCTCGGCGAAGACGCGCAGCGAGAAGGGCGCGTCGTTGGAGACCGCGAGCAGCTGGACGTCGTCGTTGGCGAACTTCGGCAGCTCGTCGCGCAGGGCGCACAGCTCGCCGGTGCACACGCCGGTGAAGGCGAAGGGGTAGAAGAGCAGCACGACGTTCTTCTCGCCACGGAAGTCGGCCAGCCGGACGGTCTCCCCGTGCTGGTTCTTCAGCTCGAAGTCCGGGGCCTTTTCGCCTACGGCGATTGCCATGGGTGTTCACCTCTCTGGTGATGCCGGGTCCTGTGCGGCCCCAGTCTGTCACTGCCGTCGCGGACGCCTCCAGGCGGGTGATCCCACGCCGGCGCCCGGGGGAAACACCCCGGGAAGCACCCCGGGAACGGCTTCGCCCCCGGCGGCCGGGCGGCCGACGGGGGCGAGGGGGGCGTCAGGAGGGGGCGGCCGGGGCTAGCGGCGGCCCGTCTTGGCGGCCTTGGGGGTGGCGAGGCGGCTGGCGTTCCAGTCCTTGCCCACGCTGATGCTCTTGGTGGAAGAGAGGCCCGCGGTGCTCACGGCCTCGCTGATGTCGCTCGGCTCGATGTAGCCATCACGGCCCGTCTTGGGCGTGAGGAGGCAGATCATGCCGTCCTCCTCGAGCAGACCGATGGCATCCACCAGCGCGTCTGTGAGGTCGCCGTCCTCATCGCGGAACCACAGCAGGACGGCATCGGCGACGTCGTCGTAGTCCTCGTCGACGAGCTCCGTGCCGGTGTGCACCTCGATGGCCTCGCGGAGATCTTGCTCGGCGTCTTCGTCGTAGCCGAGCTCCTGGACCACCTGGTCGGGCTGGAAACCCAGCCTGGCGGCAAGGGTCCGCTCCTCCGCGTGGTCCGCGGTCGCGCTCACGGATTGCCTCCTGTCATCTTTCGAGAAATTGTCTTGTGCTCCCCGCGTGCGCGAGGCATTGGGCGTAGTCCACACGTGACGGACGGATCGCGCAAGTACCCGGCCCTGGAGACCGCCGAAACGTTGACGGACGGGGACGTCTCCTGGCAACTCCAACGGCTGGGCCGCAAGGGGTCGTGATTCACGCCACAGCGTTCTGTACTGTTTGCGAAGTTACTCCATGCGATGACGGAAGGCCGGTCCGAACGGCCGTACGCGGGCGACTCCCATTGGGGGCGTAAGGTTGCGATTTGGCCGCCGCAAAGTGGCCGACCTTCGACGCTTCGTCTCATGAGTGGTGGTTACCGCCCAGTAGAGATGACGTTTCCGCCGCCGCGGTCCACGATGGGAGCCGGCGCGACATAAGCAAAGACAGTATTTGACCGCGTGCGCAGCAACGATTGCGTGCAGAGCACGCCTCGACCAGAACAGCGAAGGAACAGCGTGGCTTCCGGATCCGATCGCAACCCGATCATCATTGGCGGTCTGCCCAGCCAGGTCCCGGACTTCGATCCCGAAGAGACCCAGGAATGGCTCGACTCGCTCGACGCGGCTGTCGATGAGCGAGGCCGGGAACGGGCCCGCTACCTCATGCTGCGCCTGATCGAGCGCGCGCGCGAGAAGCGCGTGGCCGTGCCCGAGATGCGCAGCACGGACTACGTCAACACCATCGCGACCAAGGACGAGCCGTTCTTCCCGGGCAACGAGGAGATCGAGCGCAAGATCCTCAACGCGACCCGCTGGAATGCGGCCGTGATGGTCTCCCGCGCCCAGCGCCCGGGCATCGGCGTCGGCGGCCACATCGCCACCTTCGCCTCCTCGGCCTCCCTGTACGACGTGGGCTTCAACCACTTCTTCCGGGGCAAGGACGGCGGCGACGGCGGCGACCAGATCTTCTTCCAGGGCCACGCCTCCCCCGGCGTCTACGCCCGCGCCTACCTGCTGGACCGGCTGAGCGAGCAGCAGCTGGACGCCTTCCGCCAGGAGAAGTCCAAGGCCCCCTACGGCCTGTCCAGCTACCCGCACCCGCGTCTGATGCCGGACTTCTGGGAGTTCCCGACCGTCTCGATGGGCCTCGGCCCGCTCGGCGCGATCTACCAGGCGCGGATGAACCGCTACATGGAGGCGCGCGGCATCGCGGACACCTCCAAGTCCCACGTTTGGGCGTTCCTGGGTGACGGCGAGATGGACGAGCCGGAGTCGCTCGGCCAGCTGTCCCTGGCGGCGCGCGAGGGCCTGGACAACCTGACCTTCGTCGTCAACTGCAACCTGCAGCGCCTCGACGGCCCGGTGCGCGGCAACGGCAAGATCATGCAGGAGCTGGAGTCGCAGTTCCGCGGCGCCGGCTGGAACGTGATCAAGCTGGTGTGGGACCGCTCCTGGGACCCGCTGCTGGCCCAGGACCGGGACGGCATCCTGGTCAACAAGCTCAACAGCACCCCCGACGGCCAGTTCCAGACGTACGCCACCGAGACCGGCGCGTACATCCGCGAGCACTTCTTCGGCGACGACCAGCGTCTCCGCAAGATGGTCGAGGGCATGACCGACGACCAGATCCTGCACCTGGGCCGTGGCGGTCACGACCACAAGAAGATCTACGCGGCCTACGCGGCGGCCAAGGCCCACAAGGGCCAGCCGACCGTGATCCTGGCCCAGACGGTCAAGGGCTGGACGCTCGGCCCGAACTTCGAGGGCCGCAACGCGACCCACCAGATGAAGAAGCTCACGGTCGAGGACCTCAAGCGCTTCCGCGACCGTCTGCACCTGCCGATCGCCGACAAGGAGCTGGAGTCCGGCCTGCCGCCGTACTACCACCCGGGCCGCGACTCGGAGGAGATCCAGTACATGCACGACCGCCGCAAGGCGCTGGGCGGCTACGTGCCGACCCGTGTCGTGCGCGCGAAGGCGCTGAAGCTGCCGGACGACAAGGCCTACGCCCCGATCAAGAAGGGCTCCGGCCAGCAGGCGATCGCCACCACCATGGCGTTCGTCCGGCTGCTGAAGGACCTCATGCGGGACAAGGAGATCGGCAAGCGCTTCGTGCCGATCGCGCCCGACGAGTACCGCACCTTCGGCATGGACTCGCTGTTCCCGTCCGCGAAGATCTACAACCCGCTGGGCCAGCAGTACGAGGCCGTGGACCGCGAGCTGCTGCTGGCGTACAAGGAGTCCCCGACCGGTCAGATGCTGCACGACGGCATCTCCGAGGCGGGCTGCACCGCCTCGCTGATCGCCGCCGGCTCCGCCTACGCCACGCACGGCGAGCCGCTGATCCCGATCTACGTCTTCTACTCGATGTTCGGGTTCCAGCGCACCGGTGACCAGTTCTGGCAGATGGCCGACCAGCTGGCGCGCGGCTTCGTGCTCGGCGCCACGGCCGGTCGTACGACCCTGACGGGTGAGGGCCTGCAGCACGCCGACGGCCACTCGCACCTGCTGGCCTCGACCAACCCGGCCGTCGTCGCGTACGACCCGGCGTTCGGCTACGAGATCGCGCACATCGTCCAGGACGGTCTGCGCCGTATGTACGGCGAGAACGCGGAGGACATCTTCTACTACCTCACCGTCTACAACGAGCCGATCCAGCACCCGGCCGAGCCGGAGAACGTGGACGCCGAGGGCATCCTCAAGGGCCTGTACCGCTACAAGGCGGGCGAGGCCGGCGCGATCCCGGCGCAGATCCTCGCCTCCGGCGTGGCCGTGCCGTGGGCCATCGAGGCCCAGCGGATCCTCGCCGAGGAGTGGAACGTCAAGGCGGACGTCTGGTCGGCGACCTCCTGGAACGAGCTGCGCAACGACGCCATCGCGGTGGAGGAGCACAACCTGCTCCACCCGGAGGAGGAGCAGCGCGTCCCGTACGTGACGAAGAAGCTCGCCGGTGCCGAGGGCCCGAAGGTGGCCGTCTCCGACTGGATGCGGGCCGTCCCGGACCAGATCGCGCGCTGGGTGCCCGGCACGTACCAGTCCCTGGGCGCGGACGGCTTCGGCTTCGCGGACACGCGGGGTGCGGCGCGGCGCTTCTTCCACATCGACGCGCAGTCGATCGTGGTGGCCGTGCTCACGGAGCTGGCGAAGGAGGGCAAGATCGACCGCTCGGCCCTGAAGCAGGCGATCGACCGCTACCAGCTCCTGGACGTCGCAGCCGCGGACCCGGGTGCGGCCGGTGGTGACGCGTAGTCGCTGACGCGACGGTAACCGCCCGGGCCTTCGGCCCGGGCGGTTTTGCGTTTCGGCTGACGCCGTCGTCCGGCTTGTGCCCACCCTCCCCCATGGCCTGAACGGCATGGGGGCACCCCCATCGCCCTGCGGAACGACTGCCCACAAGCGGCCCGCGGCCGGGCGACGGGCTCAGCCGACTCCCACGTTCAAACCCTCCGCGTTGACGCCGCGTTTCGTGAGCAGGGCCACGAGTGCGGCGACGGCCGCCACGCACCCGGCCACGGCGAAGCCGAGGTGCATGCCCGAGACGAACGTCTCGTGCGCCACGCCCGAGATCTTCGCCGCGGCCTCCGGCCGCGTTCCCGGCGGGACCGGGGCCACGCCCAGCTGGACGGCGGCCGAGGCCCGGGACAGCTGGTCGGCCGGCAGGGCCGGCAGCCCCGCGTCGGCCCACCGCACGGGGAGCTGGTGATCCACCCGCGCCGCGACGACCGCGCCGAGGACGGCCGTGCCCAGCGAGCCGCCGACCTGCATGGCGGCCTGCTGGAGGCCGCTCGCGACGCCCGCGTCCCGCAGCGGCGCGTTGCCGACGATGACGTCCGTGGCGCCGACCATCACCGGCGCGAGGCCGGCGCCGAGCAGCGCGAACCAGAGCGACATCGGCACGGTCCCGGTGCCGACCGAGAGCGTGGTCATGCCGAAGCAGGCCACGGCGGTGCAGACCATGCCGATGACGAGCGGCGGCCGCGGCCCGTAGCGCGCGATGAGCGCGCCCGCCGCCGGCGAGGTGACGATCATCATGCCGGTGAGCGGCAGCAGGTGCAGTCCGCTGTTCACCGGGGTCATGCCGTGCACGTTCTGGAGGTAGAACGTGACGAAGAAGACGCCGCCCATGAAGGCGAAGGCCATCAGCACCATCAGGGCCGTCCCGGCGGACAGCGGCACGGACCGGAAGAGGCCGAGCGGCAGCAGGGGGTCGCGGGTGCGCAGCTGCCAGAGGACGAAGAGGACGAAGCCCACCAGGGCGGCGGCCAGGAAGCCGAGCGTGCGGGCGTCGCCCCAGGACCAGGCAGGGGCCTTGATCAGGGCCCAGATCAGGCAGAACATCGCGGCGGACAGCAGCAGGATGCCGGGTACGTCGAAGGACTTGGGCGCGTGCTCGGAGCGGTGGTCCTTGAGGATGACGAGGCCGAGGGCGAGGGCGAGGGCGCCGACCGGCACGTTGATGAAGAAGACGGACTGCCAGTTGACGTGCTCCACGAGCACGCCGCCGATGATCGGGCCGCCCGCGGTGGAGGCACCGATGACCATGCCCCACAGCCCGATGGCCATGTTGAGCTTCTCGGGCGGGAAGGTGGCGCGCAGCAGGCCGAGCGCGGCCGGCATGAGCAGTGCGCCGCAGAGGCCCTGGAGCACGCGGAAGCCCACGACCATCGACACGCTGCCGGAGAGGGCGATGAGTCCCGAGGAGAGGGCGAATCCGGTGGTACCGATAAGGAAGATCAGCCGGTGGCCGAAGCGGTCGCCGAGCTTGCCGGCGGTGATCAGGGCGACGGCGAGGGCGAGGAGATAGGCATTGGTGATCCATTGGACGTCGGCGAGCGAGGCGCCCAGGTCCTTCTGGATGGCGGGGTTGGCGATCGCGACGATGGTGCCGTCGAGGGCGACCATCATCACCCCGATCGCGACGGAGACGAGTGTCAGCCAGGGGTGGCCCCGTAAGCCGTTCCGGGGGCCGAGGTCCGGTGCCGCGTCCGCGACGGTGGTCTGAGGCGTCATGGCACGAGATTATGGCAGTCACTGCCAATTGATGAAGGTATTCAACGGTCAGTCTCTGTCACATTCCCGCGCGGCTATGCTGAGCAGCGCGAATGAGGGAGAAGAGGCGAGCATGCACACGATCGGAAAGCCGGTGGAGCATGCCGCGGCCCCGCCGGTGAGACCGGCCGGGCTGCGTGAGCGCAAGAAGGCCCGCACGCGCGACGCCCTCATCCGGTCGGCGCTGGAGCTGATCGCGCTCCAGGGCTACGACGGGACGACCGTCGACGAGATCGCCGCCGCGGCCGACGTCTCGCAGCGCACCTTCTTCCGCTACTTCGCGAACAAGGAGGAAGTCGCGCTCGCGGTGCAGGACATGACGGAGGCGCACTTCCTCACCGCCGTCCGCCGGCGGCCCGCCGACGAGCCCCCGCTGACCGCGCTGCGCAACGCCGCCCTGCTCTCCTGGGACGAGATCAGCGACACCGTCCGCGCGCTCGTCCCCGTCGAGCTGCACCTGCGCATGTACCGGACGATCGAGTCGACCCCGCAGCTGCTCGCCGCCCGGCTGCGGCGCCTCGCCGAGCTGGAGGAGCGGCTGGCCGAGGAGATCGCCCGCCGGGAGGGGCTGGACGTGCAGGCCGACCCGCGGCCGCGCATCCTGGTCGCCGCCTTCGGCGGGGTGATGCGCGTCACCGGAAAGGTGTGGGGCGAGCTCCCCGACGGCGATCTGGACGATCTCCTCAGGATCACCACGACCTACCTGGACCAGATCGGTCCGGCCCTGGCCGGAAACTGGCGGACTTGATCAAAAGGCGTGAGTGGACGCCCAATTGACCTGTCCCCCAAACGTGAGATGAGTCACCGGATTCCCGGAGCGGCGCCGGTTTCTCCTAGGGTGTCGCTCGGTGACTTCCTTCCCGGAGCTCGGCTCCCCCTCCTCGATTCCGTGGACGAACGCTTCCACGGCCTGGCGCGCACTGCTCGCGCTGGCCGTGGTCTTCGTCATGCTCGCCACCACGGGCTGGACCGCCGTGCGCGGCCACAAGGGAGAACCCGACCCGCACGCCGCCTCGCTCAAGGCCTGGCTGCACGGCTCCATAGCCGGTCACCCGCTGCCCTCCGCCAAGGCGGACCCCGGCACCCTGGCACGGTTCTTCGGCTCGCTCGGCAGCGCGCAGCGCGAGGGGCTCGCCGAACGCTATCCGCTCGTCGTCGGCAATCTGAACGGCGCCCCCGTCGAGCTGCGCTACCGGGCCAACCGGATCGCCCTGGAGCAGGCCCGCACGGTCGAGGAGCGCCGCTCGCACGAGACCGGTCTGACCCCGGCCGGACGCGGCGAGGCGAGCCGCCGGATGCACCGCTACGACTCGCTGCTGGGCGACGGGCGGCAGATCCTCGCCTTCGACCCGGCCGGCGACGGGCGCGTCGCCGAGGTCTTCGGCGATCTCGACCGGGCCCAGCGGATCTCCGTCGTCGTGCCCGGTGTCGACACCAACGTCCTCAGCTTCGAGAAGACCCAGCGCGCCTACAGCGCTCCCGTCGGGATGGCGCGCTCCCTCTACGCCGCCGAGCGGAAGGCCGCCCCCGGCGCCAGGACGGCCGTCATCGCCTGGGCCGACTACACCTCCCCCGCCGGCGTCGGCATGGACGCCGCCACCGGCAGGCTCGCCGCCGAGGGCGCGCTGCGGCTGCGCGCCCTGGTGCGGGCGCTGCCCGGCGCCGCGCCCGTCTCGCTGTTCTGCCACAGCTACGGCTCGGTGGTGTGCGGCGTCGCCGCCCGTGAGCTCCCCGGCCGGGTCAGCGACGTGGCGGTGGCCGGCAGCCCCGGCATGCGGGCCGAACACGCCTCCGACCTGGGCACGGGCGCCCGGATATGGGCGATGCGGGACCCGGACGACTGGATCCAGGGCGTCCCGCACATGGAGGTCGGCGGCCTCGGGCACGGCGCCGACCCGGTCTCCGACGGCTTCGGCGCACGCGTGCTGTCGGCCGCCGGCGCCCAGGGCCACGCCGGCTACTTCGCCCCCGGCACCACCAGCCTCAGCAATTTCGCCGACATCGGCGTCGGAGCCGCGGGCTCCGTGCGGTGCGCCGGGGACGGCGACGGCTGTGCGGAGGACCTGGGTCCGGCGACGGCCGTCCCCACGGCTTGACGCGCGTAGCGCCGGCAGGGGGGACGGGCGGGCGGTCGCCGCATACGATGAGCGGCATGGGTGATGTGCTGGCCGGTTTCCACGCCGTCTGGGAGTTCGACACCGACTCCGTGCTCATCCGCTTCGAACGGGGGATCCGCACACCGAAGTTGCTCCAGGTGCTCGGGGAGCGGCGCGTCCCGTACGAGGCGATCGCCGCCGCCGAGGCGGCCCCGGGCCGGCGCGGGACCGTGGTCCTGCGCGCCGTGCCCAGACCGGGCGCCGATCCGCTCGTCGACGCGGCGGACGGCCGGCTGAAGGAGGGCTGCGACCCGTACCGGCTGGTGCTGCCCGCCGAGCACGAGCCGCTGGCCCACCACTACGCCGAGCGGATACGGTCCGCCCTCGGCCCCCGGGCCGGGGAGCCCGCCGAGCGGCATCTGGTCACCGCGCCGGTGCCGCCGCTGTCGTTCAAGGCCTACGACGGCAAGGCGTCCTTCGACGGCCGTGCCGTCGCCTTCCGCTGGTTCTGGACCGGCGCCTCCTCCGCGAAGTGGAAGGCGGGCGACCAGCGGTTCCCGATCGAGGAGCTCACCGGCGTCGAGTGGCGTCCCGCCGACGCCTCGCACTCCCTCGGCGGCCATCTGCGGCTCGTGCGGCGCGCCCGCGACGGCCGCCGGCCCGAGCCGGCCGACCAGGACCCGGCGTCCGTCGTCTTCGGCCGGGGCTACGGCCTGATCCACGAGTCGCTCCCGCTGGCGGCCGCCGTCCTCGCGGCCGTACGGGCCGGCGCGCCGGCCGTGCCCGCCGGGGCGGTCCCCGGCGCCCGCCCCGACCCGGGCGGCATCGCCGAGCGCATCCGCCACCTCGGGGAGCTGCACGACGCGGGGCTGCTGACGGACGCCGAGTTCAGTTCGAAGAAGGCGGAGCTGCTCGCCGAGCTGTAGGGAGTGCCGGGCCGGGCCGCGGGGTGATACCGGGGTATGACCCGCGAGTGGGCACCTGGGGGTGACGCCGGGGTCCCCCCGCCCGCCTAGGCTTGATCACCTCATGTCCCAGTCTCCGTTCGCCTACGTGCGCGACCTTCTCACCCCGGCCGGACCGCCGGAGCCCCTGCTCGGGCAGTCCCGCCGCCCGTTCGTGCGGCGGCTGCCGTACGGCGTCGCCGCCGCGTTCGTGGCCGTCCTGCTGCCCAGCACCTCGATGCTGCTGCCGGACGAGTACGCGATGAACAGCGACCTCGCCGTGCTCCTCGCCGTGGCACAGACGGTTCCGCTGCTGATCGCCGTGCGCCGGCCGCTGCTCGCCTGGAAGATCGCGTTCGCGGCCGACATCGCGTGCGCGCTGATGCTGCCGCCGCCGCTGCCGGGCAGCACCGTCTGGCCCTGGCCGGCACCGGTGATCATCGGGATGCTGCTGCTGCTGTTCGTCGTCGGCCTGCGCGAACGCCTCCGGACGTGTGTCACCGTCTGGGGGCTGATCACGGTGACCGGTTACCTCCTCGAGGCGACGGCCCCGCACCACGGCAACGGCACCTGGCTCGTCCCGGTCATCCTCGGCGGCATGCTGCTCCTGGTGGGCGGCGCCCTGCGGGGGCGCGGCGACGCCCGGCGCGCGCTGGCCGAGCAGGAGACCATCAGCGAGGCCGAGCGGGCCCGCCGCACGCTGCTGGAGGAGCGCACCCGGATCGCGCGCGAGCTGCACGACGTGGTCGCCCACCACATGTCCGTGATCACCGTGCAGGCGGACAGCGCCCCCTACCGGCTGGCCGGCCTGCCGGAGGAGGCCCGCGAGGAGTTCGGCTCGATCGCCGCCACGGCCCGCGAGTCGCTGACCGAGATGCGCCGGTTGCTGGGCGTGCTGCGCAGCGAGGACGCCGGAGGCGGGGAAGGGGCCGGGGAGCGCGCCCCGCAGCCGGGCGTCGACCGGCTCCCGCAGCTGGCCGAGGCGACCCTGCGGGCCGGTGTGCCCGTGGAGCTGACCCTGCCGGAGCTGCCGGAGCTGCCGCCGGCCGTGGACCTCTCGGCGTACCGCATCGTGCAGGAGGCCCTGGCCAACGTCGTGCGGCACGCGCCGGGCGCCACCGCACGCGTCTCCGTCTCCCTGGACGAGGACGGCGGGCACCTCATGGTGCTGGTCGTCAACGCGGCCCCGCCGGCCGCGCCGGGCCCGCCGCTGGAGACGACCGGCACCGGGCACGGCCTGGTCGGCATGCGCGAGCGCGTCCGCCTCGTCGGCGGCACCCTCGACACCGGCCCGCTGGACGGCGGCTTCCGCGTGGCCGCCCGGCTCCCCCTGACCGCTTCGGAGAAGGAACTCCCCACCGCATGACCATCCGCGTGATCATCGTCGACGACCAGGCCATGGTGCGGGCCGGTTTCGCCGCGCTGCTGGCCGCCCAGCCCGACATCGACGTCGTCGGTGACGCACCGGACGGTGCGCGGGGCGTGGAACTGAGCCGCTCCACGCACCCGGACGTGGTCCTCATGGACGTCCGGATGCCGGAGATGGACGGTCTGGAGGCCGCGCGCCGCCTCCTGGACCCCCCGGCCGGCGTCGTCCACCGCCCCAAGGTCCTCATGCTGACGACCTTCGACGTCGACGACTACGTCTACGAGGCGCTGCGCGCCGGCGCGTCCGGTTTCCTGCTCAAGGACGCGCCCCCGGCCGACCTGATCTCCGCGGTCCGGGTCGTCGCGGCCGGCGAGGCGCTCCTCGCGCCGTCCGTGACCCGCCGCCTCATCGCCGACTTCGCCAAGCGCCCGGCGGCCCCGCGCCGCGCCCGCTCGGTCCGTCTCAAGGGGCTGACGCCCCGTGAGACGGAGGTCCTCGAACTGATCGCCCGCGGCCTGTCGAACCAGGAGATCGCGGCGACGCTCGTGCTCGCCGAGCAGACGGTGAAGACGCACATCGGACGGGTGCTCCACAAGCTCGGCCTGCGGGACCGGGCGCAGGCGGTCATCTTCGCCTACGAGTCGGGGCTGGTCACGCCCGGGGAGTGAGCGGGTTACTCGCGGCCGGCGGACGTGAAGCTCATGTCCGGGTACCGGTCGCCCGACACCTTCGACGCGATCGGCTCCAGCGACGCCAGCTCGTCCGCCGTCAGCTCGATCCGGGTGGCCGCCACGTTCTCCTCCAGGCGCGACCGCTTGCGCGTGCCCGGGATCGGAACGACCGTCAGCCCGTGGACGCTCGCGCGCTGTTGCGCCCAGGCCAGCGCGATCTGGGCGAGGGAGACGCCGCGCGCCTCGGCGACGGCACGGACCGGCGCCAGGAGGGCCGCGTTCGCCTCGGCGTTGTCGCCCGTGAAACGGGGCTGCGTGCGGCGCCAGTCGTCCTCGGTCAGCTCCTGCTCCGCCTTGGTGAACGCGCCGGTGAGGAAGCCGCGGCCGAGCGGCGAGTACGGCACGAGGGCGACGCCCAGCTCCCGGGCCGCCGGCACCACGCCCGCCTCGATGTCGCGGCTGAAGAGCGACCACTCCGACTGCACGGCCGCGATCGGGTGGACGGCCTGCGCCGCGCGCAGTTCGGAGCCGGTGACCTCGCTCAGGCCGAGGTGCTTGACCTTGCCCTCGCCCACCAGCTCGGCCATGGCGCCGACCGTCTCCTCGATGGGGACGTTCACATCGCGCCGGTGCATGTAGTAGAGGTCGATCTCGTCGACGCCCAGCCGCCGCAGGCTCGCCTCGACGGCCTGGCGGATGTACGGGCGGTCGTTGCGGATGGCCCGCTTCATCGGGTCCTCGGCGTCCGGCACGATCGCGAACTTCGTCGCGAGGACGACGTCTTCGCGGTGGGCCCGGACGAACGGCGCGATGAACTCCTCGTTGGCGCCGGCGCCGTACACATCGGCGGTGTCGTAGAGGGTGACGCCCAGCTCCAGCGCCCGTTCCAGCGTGGCGCGGGCCTCGTCCTCGTCGGTCGTGGGGCCGTAGGCGAAGCTCATGCCCATGCATCCCAGGCCCTGCACGCCGACCTCGGGGCCGCCCTCGCCCAGCCTCACCGTTGCGATCTTCTCGTTGCTCATGAGTGCGTCATGCCCCTTCGGACGCCCGGCGACGGGCGTCGGCATAGATTTCAATCTTGTAGTCGAGCACCTCGAGCGTGCTGCGCAGCTCGGCGACGCGCCTGCGGACGTCGTCGCGGTGCGCGCTCAGCAGCCGCTCGCGCTCGGCGAAGGTGTGCTCGCCCTCGCGGACGAGTTCCGCGTAGCGGACCATGTCGGCGACGGGCATCCCGGTCAGCCGGAGCCGGCCGACGAGGTCCAGCCAGTCGAGGTCGCGGTCGGTGTAGCGGCGCTGGCCGGTGTGCGAGCGGTCGACGTGCGGCATCAGCCCGATGCGCTCGTACCAGCGCAGGGTGTGCGCCGACAGCCCGGCGTACGCGGCGACTTCGCTGATCGTGTAGCGGTCCCGGCCCTCCGGGCGCCGGACGCGCTGCCGGTCGAGCTCCTGGCACACCCGCGCCGGTTTCGGCACCTCCACCGGCGCGCTGTCGATCACGCTCATGGCCACTCCCCCACCTCGGTGCGATGTCCCCAACCTAGAGAGTTGGAGTGCACTCGAAGCAAGTAGGCTCCGTGGCATGGAAAGCCTGCGGATGATCGAGAACTGGCCGGTGCCCACCGCCGCGGCGGCCGTCGTGCGCGCGGACGGCAGTGTGGCGGGATCGTACGGGCCGGTGGAGCACCGGTTCCCGCTGGCGTCCGTCACCAAGCCGCTGGCGGCCTACGCGGCGCTGATCGCCGTCGAGGAGGGCGCCGTCGAGCTGGACGATCCGGCGGGCCCGCCCGGCTCGACCGTCCGCCATCTGCTGGCGCACTGCTCCGGGCTGGCCTTCGACGTGGACCGGGTGATGGCCGAGCCGGGGACGCGCCGGCTGTACTCCAACGCCGGTTTCGACGCGCTCGGCGACCACATCGCGAAGGCGACGGACATCCCCTTCGCCGACTATCTGCGCGAGGCGGTGCTGGAGCCGCTGGGGATGACCGCGACCGACCTGCCGGGCTCGCCCGCGAAGGACGGTGTCTCGACCGTCGCGGACCTGTCGCGCTTCGCCGCCGAGCTGCAGGCGCCGCGCCTGCTGTCGCGGGAGACGCTGGCGGAGGCGACGTCCGTCGTCCTCCCCGGACTGACCGGCGTGCTGCCCGGCTACGGGCACCAGCGCCCGAACGACTGGGGCCTCGGCTTCGAGATCCGCGACGGCAAGTCGCCGCACTGGACGGGGTCCCGGTCCTCGGCACGGACGTTCGGCCACTTCGGCCAGTCGGGCACGTTCCTGTGGGTGGACCCGGAGCTGGGCGCGGCCTGCGTCGCGCTGACGGACCGGGCGTTCGGCCCGTGGGCGATCGAGTGCTGGCCGGCCCTGACGGACGCGGTGATCGCGGAACTGCCGTAAAGCCCCTCAGGGGAAACGCGGCTCGGCGTGCATCTCCCACAGCAGGAGCTCCGCACCCGCCGCCCCGGCCACCGCGTCGAGCTCCTCCGACTCCAGCACGCGGGCCGCGTCCCCCTCGCGCAGTTCCTCCTGGGCCAGCCGCACGGATCCGCGCACGACGTGCACGTACAACCACTGCGCCCCGGGAAGGGCGCACCGCTCGCCGCCGCGCAGGCGCCGCACATGCAGCACGGCCTCGGCCTGCGCCAGGGCGCACACCGCGCCGTCGGAGACAGCGCGCGAGACCTCGTAGGAAGGCGCACCACCCGGCTCCGACGGCGTCAGCCACATCTGCACGAACCGCAGCGGGGCCGTCCCCGCGTTGCGCTCCACGTGCCGCACCCCCGTGCCCGCGCTCAGCCGCTGGACGTCGCCGGGGCGGACGACCTCGGTGCGGCCCGTGGAGTCCTCGTGGGTGAGTTCGCCTTCCACCACCCAGGTGACGATCTCGACGTCCCGGTGCGGGTGCTCGGTGAAGCCGGCGCCCGGCGCGAGGCGCTCCTCGTTGCAGGCGGCCAGCGGCCCGAACCGCACGTTGTCGGGGTCGTAGAACCCGGAGAAGGAGAAGGCGTGCCAGGTCTCGATGCCGGCCGCCGGATCGCCGCCGCGGAAGCGTTCCGCGGCTCGCTGCACGTAGATCACCAACCCACCGTAACCCCGCGGGGCTCCCCGCACGGGGCCCCGGCGGCCCCGTTCGGCATCCGAATGAGGCAGGCTTGTCCCCGTGCCTGAACCAGCCGCTAACACCCCGCACTCCCACAGCGCCACCCTTCGCCGTCTGGAGAAGTCCTCCGGGACCCTGGCCGCCGCGGCCATCGCCCGCATGGACGAGCAGCTGCCCTGGTACAGGGCGATGCCTCCGGAGAACCGGTCCTGGATCGGCCTGGTGGCCCAGGCCGGCATCGCGGCCTTCACCGAGTGGTTCCGGCATCCGGAGACGCCGCAGGCCATCAGCACGGACGTCTTCGGCACCGCGCCCCGCGAGCTGACCAGGGCGATCACCCTGCGCCAGACCGTGGAGATGGTGCGGACGACCATCGAGGTCATGGAGTCGGCGATCGACGACGTGGCCGCGCCGGGCGACGAGTCGGTCCTGCGCGAGGCGCTGCTGGTGTACGCGCGGGAGATCGCCTTCGCCACGGCGCAGGTGTACGCGCAGGCGGCCGAGGCGCGGGGCGCCTGGGACGCGCGGCTGGAGTCGCTGGTCGTCAACGCGGTGCTCTCGGGCGAGGCCGACGAGGGCGCGCTGTCGCGGGCGGCGGCGCTGGGCTGGAACGCGCCCTCGCATGTGTGCGTGGTGCTGGGCACGGCCCCCAACGGGGACAGCGAGCTGACGGTGGAGGCGATCCGCCGGGCCGCGCGGCACGCGAAGGTGCAGGTGCTGACGGGGGTGCTGGGGGACCGGCTGGTGGTGATCGCGGGCGGTTCGGACAATCCGCTGCGGACGGCGAAGGCGCTGATCGGGCCGTTCGCCGCGGGTCCGGTGGTGGCCGGGCCGGTGGTGCCCGACCTGCTGGCGGCGACGCGCTCCGCGCAGGCGGCGGCGGCCGGGCTGAAGGCGTGCGCGGCCTGGCCGGACGCCCCGCGTCCGGTCGCGGCGGACGATCTCCTTCCGGAGCGGGCGATGGCCGGGGACACCACCGCGCGGGACCAGTTGGTGGAGGAGATCTACAGACCGCTGGAGGAGGCGGGCTCGGCGCTGCTGGAGACGCTGAGCGTCTACCTGGAGCAGGCGAGCAGTCTTGAGGGGGCGGCACGGATGTTGTTCGTCCACCCCAACACCGTGCGATACCGCCTCCGACGTGTGACGGACGTCACCGGGTGGTCACCGTCCGACGTCCGTTCCGCGTTCACGCTGCGGATCGCCCTGATCCTCGGAAGGCTGGCCGACACGGAGTGACATCCGTAGTCTTTTGTTGAACGTCAACAATTCCCCTGACGGTTCTTCGTCCCTGTCCCCACGGGTGGGCGATACCGTCCACGAGAGAGAGTGTGAGGGTGCTCGTACTCGTCGCTCCCGGCCAGGGCGCTCAGACGCCCGGCTTCCTGACCCCCTGGCTCGACCTTCCCGGCGTCCCGGAACGCCTCGCGGAGTGGTCGGCCGCCATCGACCTGGACCTCGTCCACTACGGCACGAACGCCGACGCCGAGGAGATCCGCGACACCGCGGTGGCCCAGCCCCTGCTCGTCGCGTCGGCCCTGGTCTCGGCGGGGCAGCTCTTCGCCTCCCCCGAGGACTTCGCCCGCCTCGTCGGCGCCTGTGCCGGCCACAGCGTCGGTGAGCTCGCCGCGGCCGCCCTGACGGGCGTGCTGCCCGAGCGGGCCGCCATGGAGCTCGTCCGCAAGCGCGGCCTGGCCATGGCCGAGGCCTCGGCGATCACCGAGACGGGCATGTCCGCGCTGCTGGGCGGCGAGCCCGAGCAGGTGCTGCCCCACCTGGAGAAGCTCGGCCTGACCCCCGCGAACGTCAACGGTGCGGGCCAGATCGTGGCCGCCGGCACCATGGAGCAGCTGGCGGCGCTGGCCGAGGACAAGCCCGAGGGCACCCGCCGCGTGGTGGCGCTGAAGGTGGCCGGCGCGTTCCACACCGCGCACATGGCCCCGGCCGTGTCGGCCCTCGAGGCCGCCGTCACCGAGCTGTCCCCGGCCGACCCGCGCACGGCCTACGTCTCCAACAAGGACGGCCGGGTCGTCCCCGGCGGCCGTGAGGTCGTCGAGCGCCTGGTGGGCCAGGTGGCCAACCCGGTGCGCTGGGACCTGTGCATGGAGACCTTCAAGGAGCTGGGCGTCACCGCGCTGATCGAGGTGGCCCCCGGCGGCACCCTGGTGGGCCTGGCCAAGCGCGCCCTGCCGGGCGTGCAGACCCTCGCGCTCAAGACCCCGGACGACCTCGACGCCGCCCGTGCGCTGATCTCCGAGCACGCCACCGACGCCGCCGGGTCCCCGGCTCAGTAAGGAGTCCGAGAGCATGACCGCGAAGATCAAGCCCGGCAAGGGTGCGCCGTACGCCCGCATCCTGGGCGTGGGCGGTTACCGCCCGACCCGTGTGGTGCCGAACGAGGAGATCCTCAAGCACATCGACTCCTCGGACGAGTGGATCCGTTCCCGCTCGGGCATCGCCACCCGGCACTGGGCCGGCCCGGAGGAGACCGTGGCCGCGATGTCCGTCGAGGCGGCGGGCAAGGCCATCGCCGACGCCGGTATCGACCCCGAGCGGATCGGGGCCGTGCTGGTGGCGACGGTGTCGCACTTCAAGCAAACCCCGGCGATCGCGACCGAGATCGCGCACAAGGTGGGCGCCGGCACCCCGGCGGCCTTCGACATCTCCGCCGGCTGCGCGGGCTTCGGCTACGGCCTGACGCTCGCCAAGGGCATGGTCGTCGAGGGCTCGGCGGAGTACGTCCTGGTCATCGGCGTGGAGCGGCTGTCGGACCTGACGGACCTGGAGGACCGCGCGACGGCCTTCCTGTTCGGCGACGGCGCGGGTGCCGTGATCGTCGGCCCCTCGGAGGTGCCCGCGATAGGCCCGACGGTCTGGGGCTCCGAGGGCGACAAGGCCGAGACCATCAAGCAGACCCTGGCCTGGGACGTCTACCGCACCGAGACCGACGTACGGTTCCCGGCGATCACCCAGGAGGGCCAGGCGGTGTTCCGCTGGGCCGTCTTCGAGATGGCCAAGATCGCCCAGCAGGCGCTGGACGAGGCCGGGGTGGCCCCCGAGGACCTGGACGTCTTCATCCCGCACCAGGCCAACATGCGCATCATCGACTCGATGGTGAAGACCCTCAAGCTGCCGGAGAGCGTCGTGGTCGCCCGCGATGTGGAGACCACCGGCAACACCTCCGCGGCCTCCATTCCGCTGGCCATGGAGCGGCTCCTGGCGACGGGCGCCGCGAAGAGCGGGGACACCGCGCTCGTCATCGGCTTCGGGGCGGGTCTCGTGTACGCCGCGACGGTGGTTACCCTCCCCTAGGCGAGTTCCACCAGGATCTCTCCGCAAGCAGTGCCGTTATCGCAGTTCGACCGCAATACCTAGATAGAAGGAGCGCCGCAATGGCCGCCACCCAGGAAGAGATCCTCAAGGGTCTCGCCGAAATCGTCAACGAGATCGCGGGCATCCCGGTCGAGGACGTCCAGCTGGACAAGTCCTTCACCGACGACCTCGATGTCGACTCCCTGTCCATGGTCGAGGTGGTCGTCGCCGCCGAGGAGCGCTTCGACGTCAAGATCCCGGACGAGGACGTCAAGAACCTCAAGACCGTCGGTGACGCTGCCGACTACATCCTGAAGCACCAGGACTGATCCAAGCGTTCGTCGCCACCCGAGCGGTGGCGGTTCCAGCACCTCTGACCGTGGAGACAGAATTCCTGTGAACTCGACCAATCGCACCGTGGTCGTCACCGGTATCGGCGCAACCACACCGCTGGGTGGCGACAGCGCTTCCACCTGGGAGGGTCTGCTCGCCGGGCGTTCCGGCGTCAAGCCCCTGGAGGGGGAGCGGTTCGCCGACCTCCCCGTCCGCATCGCCGCCCCGGCGGCGGTGGACCCCATGGACGTCCTGCCCCGTCCGCTGGCGCGCCGGCTGGACCGCTCGGCGCAGCTCGCGCTGATCGCGGCCCGTGAGGCGTGGGCCGACGCCGGTTACACCGGCAAGGCCGGCGAGGACGAGGCCATCGCCCCCGAGCGCCTGGGCACCGTCATCGCCTCCGGCATCGGTGGCGTGCACACCCTGCTCGACCAGTACGACGTGCTCAAGGAGAAGGGCGCCCGCCGCGTCTCCCCGCACACCGTGCCGATGCTCATGCCCAACAGCCCGAGCGCGAACGTCGGCCTGGAGGTGAACGCCCAGGCGGGCGTGCACACCCCGGTCAGCGCCTGCGCGTCCGGCGCCGAGGCCATCGGCTACGCCGTCGAGATGATCCGCACCGGCCGCGCCGACGTGGTGGTCGCGGGCGGCACCGAGGCGGCCATCCACCCGCTGCCGGTGGCGGCGTTCGCCAGCATGATGGCGATGTCCAAGAACAACGACGAGCCGGAGAAGGCCTCCCGCCCCTACGACAAGGCCCGTGACGGCTTCGTCCTGGGCGAGGGCGCCGGCGTCGTCGTCCTGGAGTCGGCCGAGCACGCCGCCAAGCGCGGCGCGCGGGTCTACTGCGAGGTGCTGGGCCAGGGTCTGTCCGCCGACAGCCACCACATCGCGCAGCCCGAGCCCACGGGCCGGGGCATCGCCACGGCGCTGCAGAACCTGCTCGACGACACCGACCTCAAGCCGTCCGAGGTCGTCCACCTCAACGCGCACGCCACGTCCACGCCGCAGGGCGACGTGGCCGAGATCAAGGCGCTGCGCAAGGTCCTGGGCGACGACCTCGACCATGTCGCGGTCTCCGCGACCAAGTCGATGACGGGTCATCTGCTCGGCGGCGCGGGCGGCGTGGAGACGGTCGTGACCGTGCTCGCGCTGCACCACCGGATGGCTCCGCCGACCATCAACGTCGACGAGCTCGACGAGGAGATCGACGCCGACATCGTCCGCGACGAGCCGCGCCCGCTGCCGCAGGGCACGATCGCCGCGATCAACAACTCCTTCGGCTTCGGCGGCCACAACGTGGTGCTCGCGCTGCGTACGGTCTGACGGCCGGCCCCTGGGGCCCGGCCTCCTCGCTCCGGCGAGGGGGCCGGGCCCTCGGTGTTTTCCCCGGCCGGGGGTCAGTCCGGGAAGCTGGCGAAGTAGGAGGCGGCCATGTCCTCCTCGCCGTGGCCCTGCTCGGCGGCCCGGCGGAAACGCTCGGCGCCCGCCGCGGCGACGTCCAGGCGGACGCCGGCCTCCTCGCCGGCCGCGACGATGAGACGGGCGTCCTTGAGGGCCGTGGTGGTGGCGAAGCTCGGCGGGGTGAGGCGGCCGCCGAGAATGAGACCGGCCTTGGCGCGCAGATAGCCCATGTCGAGCGGGCCGCCGGCGACGGCCTCCAGGAAGCGCTCGGCGTCCACGCCCAGCCCCTCGGCCAGGGCCAGCGCCTCGGCCGTGCCGTGGGTGACGGTGAGCACCCAGCTGTTGACGACGAGCTTGAGCCGGGTGGCCGCGCCGCTCGCCGCGTCGTCGCCGACCCACAGGGTGCGGGAGCCGATGGCGTCGTAGACGGGCGTGAGGGCCGCGCGGACCGTCTCGGGCCCGGCGGCCAGGACGACCAGCTCGCCCGCCTCGGCGGGCTGCCGGGTGCCCAGGACCGGGGAGTCGACCAGCTGGAGGTGGTGCTCGCGGGCGAAGCCGGCGAGCTCGTCGAGGCCGTCCAGGCCGGCGGTGGTGGTCTGGGCCCAGACGGTGCCGGGGCGCAGCGCGGGCGCGGCGTCGCGGAGGACGGCGAGGGCGGCGGCGCTCCTGCTCGGCGGTGGGCGCGAGCCGCTCCGGGCGGGGCGGTACGGGCCGGCCGGCGAGGGCCGCGCGGGTGCGCCGAACGAGGTCGGCG
>NZ_JBFAPH010000048.1:0-25024 GCF_040675635.1 Streptomyces sp. NPDC049577 | reverse complement strand
TAGCAGGGGTCGAAGGCCAGCACCTCGTCGCCCGGGTCGCACAGCGCGAGCAGCGCGGCCGCCAGCGCCTCGGTGGCCCCGGTGGTCACCAGGACGCCGACGGCACCCCCGCGCCGGTCCTCCTCGGCTTCAGCCCGCACGTGCTCGAACCCGCCGCCGACTGGCCCGAGTGGGTGCACCCCACCGGCTTCTGGATGCTGCCCGGCCGCCCGGGCTGGCAGCCCTCCCCGCGGCTGCTGCGCTTCCTGGCGGAGGGCGAGAAGCCCGTCTTCCTCGGCTTCGGCAGCCACCTGGGCCTCGACCCGGAACGCACCGGACGCGCGGTCGTCGAGGCCGTGCGCCGCACCGGCGTCCGCGCCGTCGTCGTCACCGGCTGGGGCGGCGTGGTCATCCCCGACCCGCCGGAGACCGTGCTGGTCGAGGAGGAGATCCCCTACGACTGGCTCTTCCCCCGCGTCCGCGCGGCCGTCCACCCCGGCGGCACCGGCACGCACAACGCGGCCCTGCACGCGGGCATCCCGCAGGTGATCGTCCCCTTCCAGAAGGAGGGCACGATGTGGGCGAACCACCTCCACCGGCTCGGTGTCGCCCCCGCGCCCGTCAAGCACGTCGACCTCACCGCGGACACCCTCGCGGACGCCCTCCACCAGGCGCTCACCGACCCCGGCATCGCCCGCACGGTCGCCCGCCTCGCACGGGACATGGCCCCGGAGGACGGGGCCGCGAACGCGGTCCGCGTGCTGGAACAGATCGTCCCCTGACCCACCGCGCCCACCCACCACCACACGCACAGCAAAGGCGAGGACATGACGAACCCCTTCGAGAACCCCGACGCCCGCTACCTGGTCCTGGTCAACGCCGAGGGCCAGCACTCCCTGTGGCCCGCCTTCGCCGAGGTACCGGCGGGCTGGGACGTGGCCCTCGCCGAGACCGGCCGGCAGGCCTGCCTCGACTACATCGAGGAGAACTGGACCGACATGCGTCCCAAGAGCCTCGCCGCGCAGATGGCGGGCTGACCCCTTGACCTCCCCCCGCACCCCGCACCGCGGGCCGTTCCCCCGCGGCCGGCTGACGGTGGTGTGGGGGGCGGCCGCGCCCGGGGAGGAGCGGCGTGCCACCCACGCCGCCCTCCTCCGCGCCGCGGCCCGGGGGGGGTGGCGGGGCGGCCCCCCCCCCCCGCCCCCCGCGGCGCGGCGGCCCGGGCCAGGGGCCCCCCCGGCGCCCGCCACCGGATCGCCTACGAGCCCGGCGGCCGGCCGCGCCTGGCCGGCCCCGCCGCCGCCCTGCACATCAGCCTCAGCCACAGCAGGGGCGTGGGGGCGGTGGCCCTGAGCACGCACCGGCACGTCGGCGTGGACATCGAGACCGTCCGCCCGTTCCCCGCCGTGCCGCTGGCGCGGCGCTGGCTGGACGAGGCGGCCGCCGACTGGATCGCCCGCGCCCCCCGGGACGCGGCGGCCCGCGCCTTCCTGTGGCTGTGGACGCAGAAGGAGGCCGTCGGCAAGGCGCACGGCCACGGTCTGCGCGACGGCGGCCTCACCCGCCGGATCCCCGCCCCCACCACCTGGCCGGCACCGCCGGACGGACGGCTCGTGCCGCTCCCCGACGACCCGGCGACGGCCTGCGCCGTCCTGCCGACCGGCAGCGCGGGGCACGTCCTGGCCGTCGCCGTGCGTGACGCGCCCACCCCCTGAACGACCCATGGACCCATGCGATCAGTCAGACCCGAGGAAGGGAGCCGGCCCGTGGCGGCACGCGACCACGCCGGAGGAGGGGCCCGGGGCGGCCCGCTGCGCCGGCTCGGCGGCTACTGCCTGCGCCATCGCGCCGGCCTGCTGCTCTCGCTCCTCGGCGCGCTCGGCGCCTCGGCGGTGGGCGTGGCCGTCCCCCTGGTCACCAAGGTCGTCGTCGACGACGTCATCGTCCGCGACGCCCGCCCGGTCACCCCGTGGATCGCCCTGCTCGTGGCCGCGGCGCTCGCCTCGTACGTGCTGACCTTCCTGCGCCGCTACCACGCGAGCCGGCTCGCCGCCGACGTCCAGCACGACCTGCGCACCGCGGTGTTCCGCTCGGTCTCCCGGCTGGACGGGCGCGGCCAGGACCGGCTCAGCACCGGACAGCTCGTCGGCCGGTCCACCAGCGACCTGAACATGGTGCACGGCCTGGTCTCACTGCTGCCGGCCACCGTCACCAACATCGCCACGCTCGTGACGTCCGTGACCGTGATGACCGTCCTGTCGCCGCGCCTGACCCTGGTCGCCGTCGCCATGACGCCCGCCCTGTGGTTCATCGCCCGCCGCAGCCAGCCCCGGCTGCTGGCCGCCGCCTGGGAGGCCCAGGACCGGGCGGCCGCGGTGGCCGGCGTCGTGGAGAGCTCGGTGGCCGGCATCCGCGTCGTCAAGGGCTTCGGCCAGGAACGGCAGGAGCTCGCCCGGCTCACCGAGGCGGCCCGCCGGCTCTTCGCCGGCCGGGTACGGCTGCTGCGGCTCAGCGCCCGCTACGGGCCGGTGCTCCAGGCCGTCCCCGCCCTCGCCCAGGTGGGCGTCCTCGCCCTCGGCGGCTGGATGGTCAACCGGGGCGAACTCACCGTCGGCACCTTCGTCGCCTTCTCCGCCTACCTCGCCCAGCTGGTCGTCCCGCTGAGCATGCTGGTCGGCCTGCTCACCGCCGGACAGCAGGGCTCCGCCGCCGTCCGCCGCGTGCTGGAGCTGGTCGACACCCGCCCCGGCCTGAGAGAGGGCACCCGGGAACTGCCCCCGGCCGTCCCCGTCGGCGTCGAGTTCGACGACGTCACCTTCGGCTACGACCCGGCCCGGCCCGTCCTCGACGGCTTCTCCCTGAGCATCGCCCCCGGCGAGACCGTCGCCGTCGTCGGCCTGCCCGGCTCCGGCAAGTCCACCCTCGCCCAGCTGCTCGCCAGGTTCTACGACGTCGACGCCGGAGCCGTCCGCGTCGGCGGCACCGACGTCCGCGAGCTCACCTTCGACGCGCTCCGCGGCGACCTCGGCCTCGTCCCCGAGGACACCTTCCTCCTCGCCGGCACCATCCGCGAGAACATCGCCTACGCACGGCCCGGCGCGAGCGAGGAGAGCATCCGTGCCGCCGCCCGCGTCGCCCAGGCCGACGCCTTCGTCTCCGCCCTGCCCGACGGCTACGACACCCTCGTCGGCGAACGCGGCCAGACCCTCTCCGGCGGCCAGCGCCAGCGCATCGCCCTCGCCCGCGCCCTGCTCGGCGAGCCCCGGCTGCTGGTCCTCGACGACGCCACCTCCGCCGTCGACACCCGCGTCGAGGCCGCCGTCAACGACGGCCTGCGCGAGGTGCTCACGGGCCGCACCGCCCTGGTGATCGCCCGCCGCCGCTCCACCCTCGCCGTCGCCGACCGCGTCGCCGTGCTCGACGGCGGACGGCTGGCCGACACCGGCACGCACGAGGAACTCCTCGACCGCTGCCCGCTCTACCGCACGCTCTTCGCCGCCTCCGGCGACCCCGCCCGGGAGAACGCCGGCCCCCCGGACACACCCCCCACCGCCCCGGCGCCCGCGCGAAGCCCCCGCCCCGCCGCGCCGCCCGCCGGCGGGGACGACCCCCGCGACCTCCCCGGTGTGGACGAGGCCGCCGCCCTGCGCGACACCGGCGGCGCGTTCGGCCTGCGCCATCTGCTGCACGGCTTCTGGGTCCCGTTCGCCGTGGGCCTGCTGCTGGTCGTCGCCGACGCGGTCGGCGGACTGACCCAGCCCTACACCGTCCGCCAGGGCGTACAGGGCGCCGTCGCCGACGCCGCCCCCACCGCGCTGTGGCTCGCCTGCGCCGGGGCCCTGGCCCTCGCGCTGCTGCGCTGGACGACCCAGTGGGGCGCCCTGCGCGTCACCGGACGCACCGGCGAACGCGCCCTGTACGCCCTGCGGCTGCGGGTCTTCGCCCAGCTGCACCGGCTCGGGCTCGACCACTTCGAGAAGGAGGCGGCCGGCCGGACCATGACCCGGGCCACCACCGACGTCGACTCCCTGTCCGTCTTCCTCCAGACCGGGCTCATCTCCTTCCTCGTCAGCCTGCTCACCCTCGTCGGCGTCCTGGCGGCACTCCTGCTCATGGACGCCCGGACGATGCTGTTCGTCCTGCTGACCCTGCCCCTGCTGTACGCCGCCACCGCCGTCTTCCGCCGCCGCTCGGTACGCGCCTACCAACTGGCCCGCGAACAGACCGCCGTGGTGGGCGGCGCCCTGCAGGAGGGCGTCGCCGGGCTGCGCCTGGCCCAGGCCTTCCGCCGCGAGGAGGCCACGGCCGAGCGCTACGCCGGGCACAGCGACGACTTCCGCCGGGCGCGGGTGCGCGCGCAGTTCCTGATGGCCCTGTACTTCCCGCTCATCCAGTGCGTGGCGTCCCTGCTGGCCGCCCTCGTGCTGGCCCTGAGCGCCGGGCGGGTCGCCGACGGCTCCATGACGGTCGGCACGCTCGTCGCGTACCTGCTCTACCTGGAGCTGTTCTTCACGCCCGTCCAGCAGATGTCCCAGCTCTTCGACAGCTACCAGCAGGCCATGGTGTCCCTGGGCCGCATCCGGGAACTGCTCGAACTGCGCAGCAGCACGCCCGAGGCCGCCGCCCCCCGGCCGGTCGGCCCGCTGCGCGGCGAGATCGTCTTCCGGGACGCGCACTACCGGTACGCCGCCGCCGACGGCAGCGGCCCCGGCGGGGCCGGGCTGACCGGCATCGATCTGCACATCCCGGCCGGCCAGCGGGTCGCCTTCGTCGGCGAGACCGGCTCCGGCAAGTCCACGCTGCTGAAACTGGCCGCGCGCTTCTACGACCCGACCGCCGGCGCCGTCCTCGTGGACGGAACGGACCTGCGCGAGCTGGACCTGACCGGATACCGGCAGCGGCTCGGCGTCATCCCCCAGGAGACCTACCTCTTCACCGGCACCGTCCGGGACGCCATCGCCTACGGACGCCCGGACGCCACCGACGCCGAGGTCGAGGCCGCCGCCCGGCGGACCGGCGCCCACCAGGCCATCACCGCGCTCGACGGCGGCTACGGGCACCGGATCGCCGAAGGCGGCCGCAACCTCTCCGCCGGCCAGCGGCAGCTGATCGCCCTGGCCCGCGCCGAACTGGTGCGCCCCGACGTCCTGCTCCTCGACGAGGCCACCTCCGCCCTGGACCCGGCGACCGAGGCCCTGGTCAACGAGGCCACCGAACGGCTCACCACCCGCCGCACCGCGCTCATCGTCGCCCACCGGCTGACCGTCGCCGCCCGCGCCGACCGCGTCGTCGTCCTCGACGGGGGCCGGATCAGCGAGGACGGCACGCACGAGGAACTCCTGGCACTCGGCGGCCGCTACGCCCGCCTCTGGCAGGCCCACCAGGCCAGGTCCGCACCGGAAACCTCCCCCACGCCCGCTCTGCAAGGAAGGCACCCATGAACCGTCACCAGCGCATCGTCCTGGCCGAGCCGAGAGGGTTCTGCGCGGGGGTGCGCCGCGCCATCGGCATCGTGGAGCGGGCCCTGGACCTCCACGGCGCACCCGTCTACGTCCGCAAGGAGATCGTCCACAACCACCACATCGTCGAGGAGCTCCGCAAGCGCGGCGCGGTCTTCGTCGACAGCGAGGACGAGGTGCCCGAGGGCGCGGTCTGCGTCTTCTCCGCCCACGGCGTCTCCCCGGCCGTCCGCGCCGGGGCCACGGCCCGGAACCTGGAGGTCATCGACGCCACCTGCCCGCTCGTCTCCAAGGTGCACCAGGAGGCCGTGCGCTACGCCCGCGACGGACACGTCATCCTGCTGGTCGGCCACGCCGAGCACGAGGAGGTCGAGGGCGTCCGGGGCGAGGCCCCCGAGCGCACGATCGTCGTCGAGAGCACCGAGGACGTCGAACGGCTCGACCTGCCCGCGGACACCCCCGTCGCCTATCTGACCCAGACCACCCTGTCCTTCGACGAGACCGCCGTGGTCGTCGAGGCCCTGCACCGCCGCTTCACGGACATCGCCGGCCCCAACGGCGACGACATCTGCTACGCCAGCCAGAACCGGCAGAACGCCGTGAAGTCCCTGGCCCGCGCCAACGACCTCGTCCTCGTCGTCGGCTCCCGCAACTCCAGCAACTCCATCCGCATGGTGGAGGTCGCCCGGGAGCACGGCTGCGCCGCGCACCTGGTGCCCGACGCCACGCACCTCGACCCCGGCTGGCTGGAGTCGGTGTCGAGCATCGGCGTCAGCGCCGGGGCCAGCGCGCCGGAGGTCCTGGTCCGCGGCCTCGTCGAGCGACTGGCCGCCCTCGGCTACACCGACGTCCAGGTCGACGACGGCGCCGCCGAGGACGTCGTGTTCGCCATGCCCGCCCGCCTCGCGGACCCGGTCACCGGCCGGATCCCGCGCACGCCCCTGGCCGACGAGGCCAGATGACCACCGAGACGACCGCGTCGGCCACCGGGCCGACCACCGAGAGGGGAAGCGCCATGACGTCACTCCCAACGCCTCCGCCGGCGCCGGCCGCGCCCGCCCCGGAACCCGGGCCCGCGGTGCCGCACGCCCCCGCCGGCCTGCGGGACCTCACCCCCGCCGAGTGCGCCCGGCTCGCCGCGGACATCCGGCGGTTCCTGGTGGAGAAGGTCTCCCGCACCGGGGGCCACCTCGGACCCAACCTGGGCGTCGTCGAGCTGACCCTCGCCCTGCACCGGGTGTTCGACTCCCCCCGGGACACCATCCTGTGGGACACCGGCCACCAGACGTACGTCCACAAGGTCCTCACCGGCCGGGCCGGCGCCTTCGACACCCTCCGGCAGCCCGACGGGCTCTCCGGCTATCCGTCCCGCGCCGAGTCCGCGCACGACGTCATCGAGAACTCCCACGCCTCGACCGCCCTGTCCTGGGCCGACGGCCTGGCCAGGGCCCACCGGCTGCGCGGCGTCACCGACCGCGCCGTGATCGCCGTGATCGGCGACGGCGCGCTGACCGGCGGCATGGCCTGGGAGGCCCTCAACAACCTGGCGGCCGCCCCCGACCGGCCCGTCATCGTCGTCCTCAACGACAACACCCGCAGCTACGCCCCCACCGTCGGCGGCCTCGCCCGCCACCTGGACCACGCCCGGACCGCCGGCCCCGGCGCCGCGCCCGGCGTCTTCGAACAGCTGGGCATGGCCTACCTCGGCCCCGTCGACGGACACGACCTCGCCGCGACCGAGGACGCGCTGCGCCGGGCCAGGGACCTCGGCCGGCCGGTCGTCGTGCACTGCGTCACCGAGAAGGGCCGCGGCCACGCCCCGGCCGAGCAGGACGAGGCCGACCGCTTCCACGTCGTCCGCGCCCGCCCCGCCGCCGCCCCGGCAACGGCCCCCGCGCCCGCCGCGTCGCCCGCCTGGACCTCCGTCTTCGGCGAGGAGCTCGCCGCGCTCGGCGCCCGGCACCCGGAGCTCGTCGCCCTGACCGCGGCCATGCTGGAGCCCACCGGCCTCGACGAGTTCGCCCGCCGCTTCCCCGACCGCACGGTCGACGTCGGCATCGCCGAGCAGCACGCGGTCACCGCCGCCGCGGGCCTCGCCCTCGGCGGCGCGCACCCCGTCGTCGCCGTCTACGCGACCTTCCTCAACCGGGCGTTCGACCAGCTGCTCATGGACGTCGCCCTGCACCGCGCCCCGGTCACCTTCGTCCTCGACCGGGCGGGCGTCACCGGCGACGACGGCGCCTCGCACAACGGCATGTGGGACCTGTCGCTGTTCCAGCTGGTCCCCGGGCTGCGTGTGGCCGCCCCGCGCGACGAGATCACCCTGCGCCGGGCCCTGCGCGAGGCCGTGGCGGTCGACGACGGCCCGACCGCGCTGCGCTTCCCCAAGGGCCGCGTCGGCCCCGCCATCCCGCCCGTCGACACGATCGCCGGCATGGACGTGCTGCACCGGGACGGCCCGGAGGACGTCCTGCTCGTCGCCGTGGGCACCATGGCCGGCCCCTGCCTGGACGCGGCCCGCCGGCTCGCCGCGTCCGGGACGGGCGTCACCGTCGTCGACCCCCGCTGGATCAAGCCCGTCGCCCCGGCCCTCGTCGAACTCGGGCTGCGCCACCGCACGGTCGTCACCGTCGAGGACAGCGGCCGCGCCGGCGGCACCGGCGCCGCGATCGCCCAGGCCCTCGCCGACGCCGGCGCCCGCACGCCCGTCCGCGTCCTGGGCGTGCCGCAGAAGTTCCTGGCGCACGGCAGGCGCGAGGACATCCTCGCGCGCGCCGGGCTCACCGGCCCCGGCATCGCCCGCGCCGCCGCCGAGGCCCTCACCCTCCACCCGGGCGCCCCGACAGCAGAGAGGACATCATGACGGTCTCCCTCGGCACCCCGACGGTGCCGCCGGCCACCCTCGGCACCCGCCGCACCACCCGCCAGCTCCAGGTGGGCGCGGTGGGCGTGGGCAGCGACCACCCGATCGCCGTGCAGTCCATGACCACCACGGTCACCGCCGACGTCAACGCGACGCTCCAGCAGATCGCCGAACTCTCGGCGGCCGGCTGCGACATCGTCCGCGTGGCCTGCCCCTCCCAGGACGACGCGGACGCGCTGGCCGCCATCGCCGCCAAGTCGCCGATCCCCGTGATCGCCGACATCCACTTCCAGCCGCGCTACGTCTTCGCCGCCATCGACGCCGGCTGCGCGGCGGTCCGGGTCAACCCGGGCAACATCAAGCAGTTCGACGACAAGGTGAAGGAGATCGCGAAGGCCGCCTCCGACGCGGGCACCCCGATCCGCATCGGCGTCAACGCCGGCTCCCTGGACCGCCGCCTGCTGGAGAAGTACGGCAGGGCCACCCCCGAGGCCCTCGTCGAATCCGCCCTGTGGGAGGCGTCGCTCTTCGCCGAACACGGCTTCCACGACCTGAAGATCTCCGTCAAGCACAACGACCCGGTCGTCATGGTGCGGGCGTACGAACTCCTCGCCGAGTCCTGCGACTACCCCCTGCACCTGGGCGTCACCGAGGCCGGCCCCGCCTTCCAGGGCACCGTGAAGTCCGCCGTGGCCTTCGGCGCGCTGCTGCGCCAGGGCATCGGCGACACGATCCGGGTCTCCCTCTCGGCGCCGCCCGTCGAGGAGGTCAAGGTCGGCGACCAGATCCTCCAGTCGCTGGGGCTGCGCCCGCGCAAGCTGGACGTCGTCTCCTGCCCGTCCTGCGGCCGCGCCCAGGTCGACGTCTACAAGCTGGCGGCCGAGGTCACCGCGGCCCTGGAGGGCATGGAGGTGCCGCTGCGGGTCGCGGTGATGGGCTGCGTCGTCAACGGCCCGGGCGAGGCCCGGGAGGCCGACCTCGGGGTGGCCTCCGGCAACGGCAAGGGCCAGATCTTCGTCGAGGGGAAGGTCATCAAGACCGTCCCCGAGTCGAAGATCGTCGAGACCCTCATCGAGGAGGCCCTGCGCCTGGCGGATGAGCGGGGCCTGCCGGTCCCGGAGGGGGTCTGACGGAGTCCGGGGACCCCGGACCGCTAGGACGCGTGCGTCCTCGGCTGGAGCCACCCGCGCTGCACGGCCAGTGCCCCCGCCTGGAAGCGGCTGCGCGAACCCAGCCGCCGCATCAGCCCGTTGGCGATCCGGCGGGCGGTGCGCGGCGAGACGCCGAGCCGGTGGGCGACGGCCTCGTCGGTCAGCCCCAGGTAGAGGCACTCCAGCACCGCCCGCTCCTGGGGCGTCAGCCCCGCCGCGTCCCGGCGCGGGACCGTGCCGACGGGGGAGGCCGACGCCCATACGTGCTCGAACAGTGTGATCAGCGCGGACAGCACGCCCTCCTCCCGGAACACCGTCGCGCCCTCCTCGCAGCCGTCGGCGCCGGCGGCCACCACGGCGCACGAACGGTCCAGAATGATCATTCTGGCCGGAAGTAAAGGGGCCGTTCGCACCTCGCCGCCATTGCCCGTCAGCCGCTCGATGTGCGCCATGCCCGCGGGGTTGTCGCGGACGCTGTTCAAGTGCACTGTCCGCATTCGGACACCGCGGGCGAGCAGTTGATCGGCGAGTGGTTCGGCGGCGCGCAGGCTTTCCCCGGAATGCGCGCCGCCCGGCGCGAATGCCCTCACTTCGTGCTGGACTTTCCGCGTCAGCACGGCGAGCTTTTCGCCGATCCCGTCGGCGCCGACGAACTGCCCGCCGCCCGCGCCCGGCGCCGTCCGGCCCGGCTCCGCGGGCTTGACCAGCGCGAGTTCACTGAGCAGGTCGAGTGCTTCGCACACTTCCTCGCGGGACATCCCCGTCATCCGGCTGAGCACATCGATCCCCGCACCGGGAAGTGCGAGCATCGCCCGGTAGAGCACCTCGGCTCGCGAGTCGATGCCGAGTGGTTCCAGCATGCCTGGCTCCTTCGCTATGGCTCGAATTGATCATGCCATAAGCGTTCCGGCCGCCCTCCGGACGAAAGGACGAAGGGGCCCTGGAGAGTGCCCGGATTCTTTGTCGATGCGCGGAAAATGCCGCCGCCCCGGTCTCTCCTCGGGGCGGAGGAGAGACCGGGGCGGCGGGGCTTCCCCGAAAGGGACCGGTCAGCCGGTGATCGGCGTGCGCAGCGACGCGAGCGCCTCCGCGTACAGCATCTCCTTGATCTGGGCCCGGGCCGGGTTCGCCTTGCCCGCGAGCGGCCGCGCGAGCTCCACCGCGGTGGCGAGGAGCTCCTCGGCGCTCGCGACGGCGTCGACGATGCCCGCGGCGAGCGCCTGCTCGCCGCCGTAGCGGCGGCCGGTGGTCATGGCCTCGTGCGCGGCCGCCGGCGTCAGGCGGGCGCGGATCAGGTCCGACATGCCCTGCTGGAAGGAGAGGCCGAGATCGACCTCCGGCAGGCAGAAGTAACCCCGGTCCGCGCGCATCACGCGCGTGTCGTGGGCCAGCGACCACATGGCGCCGGCGGCGAACGTGTGCCCGTTCAGCGCGGCGACCGTGACCACCGGCGAGGCCAGCGTGCGGGCGAGCAGGGCGTGGACGCGGTCCAGGTAGGCCACGGCCTGCTCGCTGTTGGCGCCCATCCAGTCCAGGTCGAGCCCGTTGGACCAGAACTTGCCGCTGCCCGCCGTGACCAGGGCCCGGGGCCCCGGCGCGGCCTCCACCTCGTCGAGCGCCGACTCCACCGCCGCGAGCCAGTCGGGGTGGAACCGGTTCTCGTCGTCGGGGTCGAGGTGCAGAACGAAGACCTCGCCGTCTCGCTCCAGCTTCGGCATGCAATAGCTCCTATCGGATTCCTGAGGACCCTTTACGAATCGGCGGCCGCAGCGGGGGAGCCCCCGGCCGGGGCCAGGGTCAGCCCCTCCAGCTCCCCGCGCTCGTACGCCCGGGCGATGGCACGCCGTTGCAGCTTTCCGCTGCTGGTGCGGGGCAGCTGGCCGGGGCGCAGATAGTGCACGTCGGTAGCCTGCACCGTCACCCCGATCGTGTGCGTGAGGTGCTCCACGATCCGTGCCCGGCTGCCCGCGACGTCCTCCCGCGCCGGGCGGTCCACCTCGGCGAGGACGACGATGTCCCCGCCGGTCTGCACGACGGCCGTACGGCCCTCGCGCACGAACGGCAGTCGCTCCAGCGCCTGTTCGAAGTCGGAGGCGAAGTAGCTCTGGCCGTTGACCTTGATCCGGTCGCTGATGCGGCCGGTGATGAACAGCTCCCCGTCGTCGAGGAACCCGATGTCGCCGGTGGCGTAGAAGCCGTCGTCGCCGGTGAGGGGCTCCGTCTTCGTGTAGTACGAGGAGGCCAGGCTGCCGCCGGCCAGCTCGATCTCGCCCAGCTCGCCCTCCGCGCACACCCGGCCGTCCTCGGCGCGCAGGCGCACGGTGAACTCCGGCATCGGCCGGCCCACCGAGATCGCCGGCAGTCCCGAGGGCGAGGTCGCGGTCCGGATCTCGCTGCCGACGGGACGGCTGGAGACCAGCAGCACCGCCTCCGCCATGCCGTAGCAGGGCATGAAGACGTCGCGGCGCAGGCCGGCCGGCGCCATCAGGTCGAGGAACGCCTCCAGGTTGGGCAGGTTGATGGGCTCGCTGCCGAGGTAGATCGACCGCATCCCGGACAGGTCGATGCCGGCGAGCTCCTCCGGGTCGGTGTCCTGCATCAGCTTGAGCGAGTAGTCGATCGCGAAGTTCGGGATCACGGTGCCGACGGCACCCTCCCGGGCCATGTGCTCCCACCAGCCCCGGGCGTCGAAGAGGAAGGTCAGCGGCTCGCCGAGCAGCAGGTCGCAGCCGACCGTGAAGCAGGACAGCATGCCGCCGACCAGGCCCATGTCGTGGTAGAGCGGCAGCCAGCTGCTGACCCGCTCCTCGGGCCGCCGGCCGTCCGTGCGGGTGATCATGGCGAGATTGGCGCGCAGCCGGTCCTGCCGGACCGGGATGCCCTTGGGGAAGGACGTGGAGCCGGACGAGAACTGCACGAAGGCGAGCTCGTCCCCGGCCGGGGTCCGCAGCCGGGCGCCCGGCCGGCGGATGTCGTCCGGGGGCAGCGGCAGGGCGGGCGCGGGCAGGTCGACCACGGCCAGGCTGGGCACCCGCAGCACGCGGGCCGCACCGAAGTGCCGTGCGACGCGGCCGATGAACTCCTGGTAGGCGTCCTTCGGCGTGTTCATCACCAGGGGCTTGACGGACAGCGGCACGGCGCCGATCTCCATGAGGCCCAGGAACGAGAAGATCACCGCGGCCGAGGTCTCGAAGGGGAACAGCACCCGCGTCCCCGCCTCGACCCCCTGCTCGCGGAAGAAGTCCGCGTACGCCGCGATCCGCTCGGGGAACTCCCGGTAGGCGACGAACTCCGGCGGGTCCCCGTACTTCTCGTACAGGTACAGGCCCCGGCCGGGCGGGCACTCCTGGTTGCGCTGGATGTACTCGAGCACCGCGCCCCCTCCTATTCCACGGTCTCTTCGGTACGGGCGGCCGCGTCCGGGGCGGCGGCCGCGAGGAAGTCCTGCAACGAGACGAGGCAGCGCTGCCCAGCGTCCAGAAAGGCCACGGTCACCAGGGCGTCCACCGCGACCTTGTCCGCCGCCCGCGGAAGGTGGATCCGCTGCCGGAAGCAGGCCCGGAAGGTCATGCCGTCCTCGTCGAACTCCTCCGGCGACGGGGAGGCGAGGACGGTGTGCACCTCGACGTCGCCGCGCGGGATCTCCGCCAGATAGTCGATCTCGGTGCGGGCGACCACCGCGATCAGCCGGTCGCCGTGCACGAGGCCCTGCCGGCCGAGCCAGTCCCACCGGCCGGCCTCCAGGAACTCGAGCGCGACCGCGTTGTTCACATGCCCCAGGACGTCGAGGTCATTGGGGCGCACCGGCAGTCTGAGCCGGGACTCGCCGAAGTACACGTCGTATCCCCCGTCGGATCGTGCGTCGGAACGTGTGGAGCGTGCTGGGCAGGCGTGGGTCCGCCGAGGTCCCGCCGGTGACGATGACCACGGAGGACACGAAGCCGCCGCTGTGCGAGAGGGAGACACTCACCCGGAGACGGTGCCGGGCCAGATGGTCCGCCAGCGGTCCCCGGGCGTGGAACCGTGGTGCGCCATGACGGTCGTGGACCAGCTCGGCATCCGTCCAGAACCAGGTCTCGCCGGCCGCCGGAAGCGCCTTGAACAGGGCCTCCTTGGCCGAGAAGCCGCCCGCCAGGCTTTCCGCGGGAGACGTCGCCGACGCGATGCGGCGCAGCTCCGCGGGGGTGAAGAAGACGCCGGGCTCCTTCAGGGCCGAGGCGCCCTCCACCTCGCTGACCAGCTGGAGGTCGTGCCCCAGACCGACCGGCGCCCCGGCGGGCGGGCCGGTCAGCTGCCGACGAGGTCCATCCACGTGTCCTCGACCTCTTCCCGGGAGTGGGTCTCGATCCCGGTGATCTTCTTGAGGGCGCCGCAGATGAGCTGTTCCTTCTTCTCCAGCGCCTCGGGACGGAAGTCGGTGCCGGCCGTGTCCAGGTGGTCCCACCAGTTCACGTGCGTACCGCGGTCCTCCCGCTTGTCGCGGGCGCTGCCCTGGAGCTCTCCGTCCTCGCGGAGGAAGAGATGGGCGACGGCGAAGGCGTCCTTGGCGTGGTACTCGCCGCTGTCCACCAGCGCCTTGGCGAACGACACGAAGTAGTTGCGGTGCTGGATCTCGTCGGCCGCGACCTGCTTGAAGATGCGGCGCAGACCCGGGTCCTGGATGACGTGCTGGCACTGGCCGTAGTTCACCGCGGCCGTGATCTCCGAGATCGCCAGCAGCACCAGGGTGCGGAGCATGTCGTCGTCGGGGAACACCTGGCGGAAGGCCAGGAAGGTCTCGTCGGAGATCGGCTCCATCCCGCTGAGGTCGGCCAGCCGGTTGAAGACGGTCTCGTGGTGGGCCTCCTCCTCGTTCCAGTAGCGGCTCCAGGTGCCGCACGCCTCCATGATCGCCGCGACCGTGGGGTTGGTCTCCTGCCAGCGGCGGACCTCCGCTTCCGCCTGGCGCTCCAACCGGTCGGCTCCCGGCTTGGTGGTCAGCTCGGCCCGGCCCGCGTTCCAGACGAGGTTGCGGTCGAGCGGGGTGAGACTGTCCAGATCGACGTCCGCCAGCATCTCCACGACGCTCCACCGGCGGGACTCGTGCAGCCGCTGCTGCTCCCAGACCACGTCCACCAGGGACATGCCGCGCACGGTCAGCGCGTCGTGGAGGTCGGTGATGATCGCGGGCGGTGCGGTGGCGGCGGCGGGCCGGCGCAGGGCGGGGCGCGCGGGGCTGCCGGTCTCGGTGATGCTCACGCGGCCGCCTCCTTCGCCTTCGCCTGCCGCTCGAATTCCTCGAGGAAGACCTTCAGCACGGTCGACGTCGGGGTGTCGAGCGGAAGTGCCGGAAGGCGCACCTTCACGCCGTAGTCCTTGCGCAGGGCGTTCGCGGTACGGGCGAACGCCTCCATCAGATCGATACTGTTGGTCATTCGTGGGCTGCGACTGATCAGCGCGGCCAAAGTCACGTCGTCGGCGAATAGTTGCTCTTCTGAGAGGCCCGCATGCTCGGCGAACTTCTGCCGGATGTAGGGCTCCACTCCAGGCGTCACCATGGTCGAAATCGTACAAGCCGAAGAGTCCGGCGGCCAAGTGACTGTAATCACACGGTAGTTGGCGCAATTCCGCTTCGGTCCGGGTGCGCGCGGAACCCGTGAAATCGTTTGTTACGCAAGGCCGTTGAGCGAAATATTCCGTTAACGCGGCGCGGTGCGGCCCGGAGAATTACCGGGACCGCGCATTCCCTATACGGAAGCGGACGCGGAGGCGGAAGCGGCGGCCGCGCGGCGCGGCACGGTCACGGCCGTGAGCAGGGCGACGGCGAGCGCGAAGCCGATCGCGAGGTACCAGGTGTCCCGGGCCCCGCCGAGCGCGTCCCGGCCGGCCGCCGTCAGGATGGAGACCGTCAGGGCCGTGCCGAGCACGGCACCGAGCTGGCGGAAGGCGGCGTTGGCCGCGCTCGCGGTGGCCAGCCGGCTGGGCTCGACGCCCGCCAGGGCCACCGCCCCCAGCACCGGCCAGACCAGGCCCGCGCCGGCGCCCATGACGGCCGCCCCGGGCAGCCAGTGGGTGGCGAAGTCGGGGCTCTGGCCGCCGCCGTGGAAGAGCAGCAGGGTCCCGCCGATGTAGACGAGGCAGCCCGCGATGACGACCGCGCGGTCGCCGAACCGCTCGGCCAGCCGGCTCGCCGGCTTGGCGACCAGGGCCGTCGCGATGGGCGGCGGAGTGGTGGCCAGCCCGGCGTGGATCAGGGACCAGTGCCAGTGGGTGGTCAGGAAGAGGATGTTGTTCAGGATGACGGCGTAGAAGGTCACCGAGAACAGCATCGACCCGATGTTGCCGCCCACCGCGCTGCGGGAGCGCAGCAGGTCGAGCGAGACGACCGGGGCCGGATGGCGCGCGCTGCGCAGCGCGACCGCCACCGCGAGCAGCGCCCCGGCGGCCAGGCAGCCGACGGTGGCCGGGCTCGCCCACTCCCAGTCCGGGCCCTTGACCAGGCCCAGGGCCAGCAGGCCGAGGGCGGCCCCGAGCAGCACCGCGCCCAGCACGTCGGGCGTCGCGCCGCCGCGTTCCCGCTGCTCGGTGAGGTGCCGGGTGGCCCACACGGCGACGATCCCGATCGGGATGTTCACCAGGAACACCGCCCGCCATGTCCAGTGCTCGGCGAGCAGGCCGCCGAGACCCGGGCCGATGCCGGCGGCCAGCGCGCCGGCCGCCCCCCAGACCGTGATCGCGACCAGTCGCCGGGCCATCGGGAACATCGGCATCAGCAGCGCGAGGGAGGTCGGCACCAGGATCGCGGCGCCCACGGCCTGCACCAGCCGCGCGCCGATCAGGACCTCCGCGGAGTTCGCGATCCCGCACACCGCCGAGGCGACGGTGAACGTCGCGAGGCCCACCGCGAACGACCGCCGGCAGCCCAGCCGGTCGGCCACCCGCCCGGCGGGCATCAGCAGCGCGGCGATCACCACGTTGTAGCCGTTGAGCACCCAGGACAGGGTGGGCAGGTCCGCGTCGGAGAACGTCTTGGCGATGTTGGGGAACGCCACGTTCACGATGGTGCTGTCCAGGAACGCGACGAACGCGCCGAGACAGCACAGCAGAACCAGCTTCACCGGAGGCTTCGCGGCAGGTATGCCGCCCGCGTCCTTTCCGGACGACTCCGCCGCTTCCGCAGCGTCCGCCGAACCCGCCGAACTCCCCGCACCCGCCGCCATATCCACGCCCGCCCCCCGGCACGCCTTCATGAGCTGATCACGATGCTCGTTGTTACTCGCGAGTGTCAACCCCCGTCCCGATTTCCGGAACGTGCCCCCGGCATGTGAGTGAAGAAGGTCGTTGACCGCCCCGGTTCTCGTTGTCAGACTGCTCGCCTGAGTACGTACCGGGGGCAAGTACAGGGCAAGTACGGGGGAAGGCACGGGGGTTGAAGGGTTCATCCTGGCGCGCGCCGGAAGGCTTCGCGCGAATACTGCACGAGCGGGCGATGCGATCGCCCGATGCCGTCGCTTACCGGTTCGTCGACGAGGACGAGTCGGCCGACCAGATCACCTACGCGGAACTCGACACCCGCGCCCGGGCCGTCGCGACCGGGATCCTCGGCGCGACGGGCAACCGGAACGATCCCGTCCTGTTGCTCTACGCACCGGGACTGGACTATCTCACCGGCCTGTTCGGCTGCTTCTACGCGGGCGTGCCCGCCGTACCGGCGTTCCCGCCCGACCCGACGCGCCTGGCGCGCACGGTGCCCCGGCTCGCCGCGATCATCGAGGACAGCGGCGCGGACACCGTGCTGACCACCTCGGACATCGCGCCGTTCCTGGCCGGAGGGCTCACGCCGGCCACGGCCGGCCGCGCCCTGCGACTGCTCGCGACCGACACCATCGCCGACGGCGCCGAGGACGCCTACGCGGGCGCGGCCGGCGGCCCGGACGGTCCCGCCCTGCTGCAGTACACCTCCGGCTCGACCTCGCTGCCGCGCGGCGTCATGCTCGGCCACGCACAGCTGATGAGCAACTGTGCCGAGATCGCGCGCGGCTTCGGCATGCACGAGGGCAGCTCCGGCGGCCTCTGGCTGCCCCCGTACCACGACATGGGCCTGATCGGCGGCATCCTCACCCCGCTGGCCTCCGGCATCCCGGTGACCCTCATGTCGCCGGTGACCTTCCTGCGCCGCCCGCTGTCCTGGCTGCGCATGGTCTCCCGCTACCGCGCGACGATCACCGGCGCCCCGAACTTCGCGTACGACCTGTGCGTACGCCGCGCGACGGACGCCGAGGTGGAGCAGCTCGACCTGTCGGGCGTCGAGCTCACCTTCACCGGCGCCGAGCCCGTGCGCGCCGATACGCTCGCCCGGTTCACCGAGCGCTTCGGCCCCACCGGCTTCCGGGCCGCGTCCCTCTACCCCTGCTACGGGCTCGCCGAGGCGACGCTGTACGTCACCGGCGGCACCCGGCTGGGCGGCTGGCGTGCCCTGGAGGTCGGGCGCGAGGCGCTCGAACTGCACGGCACGGCCCGGCCGGCCGCCCCCGGCGAGCCGTCCCGGACCCTGGTGGGCTGCGGCGCCCCGGGACCGGGGACGCGGCTGAGGATCGTCGACCCGGCCACCCGCGAACCGCTGGACGACGGCGCGGTCGGCGAGATCTGGATCGACGCGCCGGGCGTCGCCGCCGGCTACTGGCGCCGCCCCGAGGAGACCGCGGCCGCCTTCGGCGCGACCACCACGACCGGCGAGGGTCCTTTCCTGCGCACCGGCGACCTCGGGTTCCTGCGCGACGGCGAACTGTTCGTCGCCGGCCGGTCGAAGGACCTGATCGTCGTCAACGGGCGCAACCACCACCCGGTCGACATCGAGCGGGTCTGCGAGGCGTCCGTCACCGGCATCCGCCGCAACTGCGGCGCCGCCTTCGCCGTCGAGGACGAGGCGGGGGCCGCCGAACGCCTGGTGCTGGTCTACGAGGCCGACCCCGGCGACGAGGAGCGCTACCGGACCGCCATCGACGGCATCCGGCGGGCCGTCTCCCTCGAAGTGAACGTCCCGCCGCACGGCGTCGTCCTCGTGCGGCCGCGCACCATCCCCAAGACGTCGAGCGGAAAGGTGCAGCGGTGGCTCGCCCGCCGCCAGTACCTGGCCGGCGAGCTCGACGAACTCGCCCGCTGGCAGGCCCCCGCGCGGCCGGCCCCCGTGGCCTGACACCCCGGCCCGGGCGCCTCTCACGGGCGCCCGGCACGGGCTCGAACACCTCACCACCGACCGGACCGACGAAGGGACCGGACAATGATCGTCAAGGTCAGGGGCGTCCTGCTCCGATTCACCGAGTACGACAACGACATCGAGGTCGACGGCGCCACCGTGCGCGAGGGCCTCACCGCGCTGACCGAGCGCTACCCGCGGCTGAGCGAGGTGCTCCTCGACCGCGAGGGCAGCGTCCGCGCCACCCATCTCATCGCCCTCAACGGCGAACAGCTCTCCGCGGCCGAGCTGGACCGCGAGGCCGCCGAGGACGACCGCGTCGACATAGTCACCGCGGTGTCGGGGGGCTAGGCACCGATGCCGCGCAGCTCCACCTACGAGCTCGTGCTCGACGCGAGCCTGTTCACCCCGGCCGGCCTCCAGCCCACCGCCGTCGGCCGGCTCGGCTTCCAGGCCGGCACCCGCTGGATGCGCGACCACGTGTGCAGCCACCGCACCCTCGTCGCCGAGCACCGCGTCGGCTTCGTCCTGTGGGCCTGGCAGCTGGAGTACGAGGAGCCCCTGCGCTTCCTCGACGCCGACGAGGCACGGGTCGACGTGCGCGCACGGGTGCGCGGACCGCGCTCGTCCCAGCTGGAGACGGAGCTGACCGTGACGGGCCCGGCCGGCGTCGCCGTCCGCGCCCGCGCCACCTCCGTCCCCCTGCGGCTCACCGGCGACCAGGCACTGTCGGGCGCACCGACGGTGCTGCCGGACGCGCTCGTCGCCGCCTTCCACGACGACGAGGTCGAACGCTCGCCCGCCCTGTCGCCCGTGCCCGCGCTGCGCGCCGCCCTCGAACGCGAGGGCGAGCGGCTCGCCGAGGAGACGACGACGTTCCGCGTCCACCGCCACCACTGCGAGGTGGCCGACCAGTGGTACTGGGCCGAGTCCCTCGGCTTCGCCGGCGGCGCCCGGGAGGAGTGCGTGCGGCGGCACGGCAAGGCCGTCCCCGGACTGCGCCGCTCGCTCGCCGACGGCGTCCGCCGGGTCGACGCCCTCTGGCTGCGCGCCGGCCAGCTGTGGGACCTGCTCGACGTCCGCACCACCGCCTACCGCCACGGCCCCGGCCTCGTCTTCGTCCACGAGCTGGGCCCCGCGGAGGACGACGGCCACGGCGGACCGTACGCGATCGTGGTGGAGCACGCATGACCGAGACCCTGACGGCCGTGGCGCCGCTCACGACCTTCGAGGCCGCCGCCGGCATCGAGCGGATGCTCGGCTGCCCCTTCGACCCCGCCACCGGGATGTCGCTGGAGCGCGGCGTCCTCGCGGACGACCGGGAGACCGAGCCGACCGCCGCCTACGAGGCGGCCTGGGCGGCCGGTCTGCACGAGCACCTGGTGCCCGCCGCCGAGGGAGGCCGGCTCACCTCCTTCGAATCGCTGCTCGCCGTGGTCCGGGCCGCCTCCCGCCGGGAACTCGCCGTCGCGGTCGGCCTCGGCTCGACCCTCCTCGCCACGGCACCGGTGTGGATCTGGGGCGACGACGCACAGCGCCGCAGGGTCGCCGAGCTCGCGCTCGGCCGGGCCTGGGGCACCGCCGGCATCAGCGAGGAGGCGGCCGGCAGCGATCTGCTCGCCACCGCGACCCGCGCCACCCCCGTCGCCGGCGGATACCGGCTCGACGGCCGGAAGTGGCTGGTCGGCAACGGCCGGCGGTCCTCCTTCGCGACCGTCCTCGCCGCCTCCGAACCGTCCTTCGGACTCTTCCTGCTCGACTTCGAAGCTCTGGGCGGCGACGGGGTGCGGCGGCTGCCGAAGATCCGCACCCACGGGCTGCGGGGCCACGACCTGAGCGGCTTCACCCTCGACGACGTCCGCGCCGGCCCCGACGCCGTCATCGGACGGCCCGGGCGCGGCGTCGAAATGGTCTCCGGCATGCTCCAGTTCACCCGGACCCTCGTCGGCGGCAGCAGCCTCGGCGCGGCCGACACGGCCCTGCGCATCGCCCTGCGGCACGCGCGGGGGCGCACGCTCTACGGCAGGCCGGCGCTGGACCTGGCGCCCGTCCGCTCGCTGGTCGCGCGTGCCTTCGCCGACGTCCTCGTCGCCGAGTGCACCGCCCTCGCCGCCGCCCGCGGCCTCGACGTCGCCCGGCAGCGGATGCCCCTGTGGTCCGCCGTCGCCAAGTACGTCGTACCGCGGCTGTGCGTCGACGCCGTCGAGACCTGCGCGGAAGTGCTGAGCGCCCGCTCCTACCTGCGCGAGGGCATCGCGGACGGCGCCTTCCAGAAGCTGGCGCGCGACATCGCGATCACCCCGGTCTTCGAGGGCACCCAGCTCGTCCAGCTCGACACGGTCCGCGCCCAGCTCGTCAGCGGGGCGCGCCGGCGCGGCACCGACGCCGGACTGCCCCTCGCCGCGCTGTTCGCCTTCGGCGAGCCGGTCCCGCCGGTGGCACCCCGCGACCAGCGCCCGTCCCTCACCTACGGCGGTGCCGACGAGGTCGTCGACCACCTCGGCAACGCGGTGGCGGCCCTGGGGGAGGGCGAACTCGCCCCGCTCGCCCGCCGGCTGCTCGCCGTGCGCGACGAGACCCGCGAGACGCTCCGCCGGCTCGGCACCCTGCGCACGACCGAGGCCTACGAGGCGGCCCGCCGGCACTGTCTGGTCCACGCGGGCGCCTGTGCCCTGCACACCTGGCTGTGGCGCCGGGAGGCCCTCGGCGGCCTCGCGGCCGACCCGGCCTGGCTCTCCCTCGCGCTGCGCCGCGTCCTGGACCGGCTCGGCACCCCCGCCGCGCCCGACCCGGAGGCCGAGGACCGGCTCGTCCGCCGGCTCGCCGGGCTCGACGACGACGACCGGGCGTTCTCGCTCGTCCCGCTCCGGCTGGCGCCGCAGCACCGCTGACCCTTGAACCCCAGGAGGACGCCATGACCCCCCACCACGACCCCGCCGCCGACCCCCGTGCCTGGCTGTCGTCCCTGACGGCCGAACTCCTCGGCCTCCCCGAGGGGATACCCGCCGACCGGCCGCTCGGCGAGATCGGCATCGACTCGCTCACGGCCGCCCAGCTCTCCGTCGAGGTCGAGGAGCGCACCGGCGCCACCATCCCGCTGGAACGCTTCCTCGGCGACGAGACGATCGCCGACCTGGCCCGTGAGCTGGCCGCCTCCCAGGAGGTGGCCCGGGCATGACGCCCCGAGCACACGCGGCCGACGTCATGAACCGGGCCACCGCCCCCGGTCACCGCACCCTCGACGCGGAGATCGAGGAGATCCGGCGCGAGGCCCGCCGCCGCTTCGGACGCTTCGTCCTGGAAACGGCCAACCCCGGCACCCACTACCGCAACAAGGAGCGCCGGCCGCTCGGCAAGCACGTCTTCGAACAGGCCGGTGACCTGGGGCTGCTGCGGTTCTCGCTGCCGCCCGGGATCGGCGGCGAGGGCCGGGACAAGCTCGCCTGGGGCGTGACGGTCGAGGAGATCGCCCGCCTCTCCCAGGACCCCGGCTTCGCCGTCCTGCTCGACATCAGCGTCGAGATCACCGAGCTCATCCTCTCCAGCGGCACGCCCGAGCTCATCGAGACGTACGTCCCCGGCCTCGCCTCCGGCCGGCTCTTCGGCGTCCAGGGCGCCTACGAGAGCCGGGACCCGTACGACTACGCGTCCACCGCCCGGCTGGAGGGCGACACCTGGGTGCTGAACGGCGCCAAGCGCTTCCTCGCCGGCGCCCGCTTCGCCGACCTGTTCATCCTGTTCCTGCGCGACGAGGCGTCCAACGACATGCTCGCCTTCCTCGTCGAGAAGGACGACCCGGGCGTCACCCCCGTCCACATGGACACCATGGGAATGAACACCATGGGCCTGGGCCAGGTCCTCCTGCACGACGTGCGGCTGCCCGCGTGGCGGCTGGTCTGGCGCGCGGACGGCCTCAGCGAGCTCAACACCTATGCACGCATCCGCCGCACGATGAGCGCCTGCGGCGTCCTCGGCGCGCTCGACCACGTCATCGACGACTGCGTCACGTCGCTCGCCACGCGCCGCCGCGGCGGCCGCCGCCTCCTCGACCACACCAACGTCGAGCGCTCGGTCGGCGAGATGCGCATGCTTTTGCAGAGCGCCCGTGCGAGCGTCTACCGCGCCCTCGACGGCACCCGCACGCCCGACCGCGACCCCCACTTCGACGAACTCGCCACGGTCGCCAAGCACCACGCGGCCGAGTGCGCGCTGCGCGTCGGCCGGCTGGTCATGGACCTCCAGGGCGGCGAGGCGTACATGTCCGCCTTCCCCTGGGAGCGGTTCGTGCGCGACATCCTGGGCCTCGTCTCCGGCCAGGGCTCCCAGGAGATGCTCCTCATCCAGCTGGGCCAGCGCGCCATCGTCGGCCTGGAGGGCCGGCGGGTGCGGGAGGAGGCCGCGGAACGCGCGGTGGCGAAGCTGACCGACGCGTGGTGGGCCCTGCACGCGGCCGAACGCGACGAGGCGCCGGCGGACGTCCTGACGGCGGCCCGCCTGACCCCCCTCGACGAGCCGGCTCGTGCGGCGGTCACCGCCTTCCTCGACGAGGCGCACCGGAACGCCACGACCCTCCCCCCGCTCCCCGAGGGCCTCGCCACCGGCCGCCCGGCCGAACTCGCCACCGCCGCCCGGGCGTTCCTGGCCTGCGCGATCGCCCACGAGACGGGTCTGCTCACGCATCCGGCCGAGGCGGACCCCGACCTCCTCGAGGCCCTGATGTCGGCGGGCCTCGTCCGCCGCACGCCCGACGGCCGCCACACCGCCGACGAGGCCCTGGAGCGCGTCCTCATCGGCGGCCCCCGCGCGGCGGCCTTCACCGCCCGCCTGCGCCGGGCCCGCCAGGGCGCCGCCCGCTACCGCGCCGGCCAGGGCCCCGTCACGGACCCGGCCCTGCTCCCCGCCCACGGCGACGAGGCCCCGGCTCTGGCCGAAGCCCTGGTCACGGACGTGCTGGGCCGCCTGGAGGGCCTCCCGGAGGTCCTGGACCGCCCCGGCGCCCGGATCGGCTGTGGCGCGGCCGACGCCGGCCGCACGGCCGCCGAACTGGAACGCCAGATCCCGTTCGTCCCGGTCGTCGCGGCGGACACCTTCGAGGACGACCTGGCCCTGGCCTGGCTCCCGGCCCCCGTCACCGCGCACCGGCTCACCACCACGGCGAAGTCCCTGCTCCCGGGCGGCTGGCTGCTCGTCCCCTGCCCCCTCACCCCCAAACGCCCCCTGGCAACGGCGGCGGCCCGCCTGGCCGGCTTCCCACCCCCGCCCCCCGGCGAACCGGAGACCCTGCTGAAGGACGCGGGCCTCACCCATGTCCGCACGGTGTGGGAGGACCCGGCACTGGGCCTGCGACTGGTGGCGGGACGGCGGGCCTGAGGAGCCGGTGCGCCGACCTCGGGGCCCGCACAGGTGTTCAGGCCCCGTCGTCCTGCGGGGAGCGGTCGGCCGCCGAAGCCCGGCTGGTCGCCAGCCAGGATCGCGCGGGTTCGGCGGTCTGCGTGGTGTCCACGGTGAGGTGGAGCCGGGTACCGCCTTCACGGCCGGCCGGGTAGCTGCGTTGCTCGGTGGAATCGAAGCAGCGCCGGAGGACTTCCGCGACGTGGCGGGCGGTCTCGGGGGAGGCGGCGACGATGCGGATGTCGGCGCGCCCCGCCGGGGGCACCGGCTCCGCCGGTTTGGGGGAGGGCGTGGCGCCTGCGGCCGTCATGCCTGCCGCCCGACCGTCTTGCCGGCCGGCTGCGGGAGCAGCTTGTGCGGGTCCTGCTCGCCGGTGAACCGACCCGGGTGCACCGTGTCTCCGGTGACGGGCCCCTTGCGGGGGATCACGGGCCGGAGGGCGGGGTTCACCGTGACGCGGGTGATACGCCCCGGGGCGCGCTCGTCGGCGGTCGTACGGTCGATGGTCACGGTCATGATGCGGACCTGTCCTCGGGCTCGTCGTCTTCCGACTGCCCGGCATTGTGGCTCGCCGGGAACGACACCTGCGTGGAAGCCGGTGTACGGGGTGCTCCCGGTTTCGTCACTCTACTCCGGCCGGTGGCTCCGGGGAGCGCGGACGGGCATCCATCCTGCCGGCGAGCCCGCCGCCGGGCCCGCGGAGTACGGTGAGGGTACTGCGAGCGCTTCGCCCGGTGACTGCCCACGCAGTCCGGACGACGAATGGATGCGCCGAATCCTCGGAGACGGGCGAAAACACCATGACCGATTCCGACACCCCACACGTCCCCGGGCTGCTGCCCGACGCGATTCACGAAGCCGTCAAACCCGGGACGGCCCTGCTGCGCCTGGAGACCACGCAGGCCCGCGGGCCAACGGCGACTTCCTCCAGATGCTCGCCCTGCCGGCGGCCGGCCCGGTCCGCCCGGACAAGGACACCGCCGAGAAGTACGGCCAGCACCCGTTC